>JBFHVK010000437.1:0-2089 GCA_041589615.1 Gammaproteobacteria bacterium
AGAAATGATTGATTTAATGTCTGATGAGCAGATCAATGTAAGCAGCATTATGAAAATTGACCAATTCTCAGAATATCTATCAAGAATTGAAAAAAGCGCATCTGAACGTGGCTTCAGGTTAAGCCATCCAGATGATATGTACTATGAAGCTATGGGGATAAAAGTATGAGATTTATTTCAGCAGCTGCATTTTTCATAGGGTATGGGGTGGCCGGTGTTTACTTCATCCTGTATTTCTTCACGTATTTATTCAACCTGAATTTGAATGACATCATCATGAGGTTTTTCTGATGCCAAGCAAATTCACCAGATCAGCGAAAGGCCGTGAATGTCAGGTAAGAATACCGACTGTTTGTAACTTTAATCCTGAAACAACCGTTTTAGCGCATTTGAATGGTGGCGGTATGGGAATGAAGCATGATGATATTCATGGGGCTTTTTGTTGTAGTGACTGCCATGATGTCGTAGATGGCAAAGTGCATACCGCATTTAATTATACAGAAGTTAAGCTCATGCACCTGGAAGGCGTTATTAGGACGCAGAAGATCTGGATGGATGAGGGGTTGATGTGAAGGTTCTCGATTTGTTTAGCGGAATAGGCGGCTTTAGTTTAGGCCTTGAACGCGCAGGGATGGAAACGGTTGCTTTTTGTGAAAACGAACCACATGCAAGAGCGATATTAAAAAAACACTGGCCTGATGTGCCAATACATGAAGACGTGAGCAAGTTAGATGGAAAACAATACAGAAATACAGTTGATGTTGTTTGCGGTGGATTCCCCTGTCAAGATTTATCAGTCGCAGGAAAGCAATCAGGATTCGACGGGGATAGATCAAGCCTATACAAGCAGATGCTTAGAATTATTAGCGAGTGTTTGCCACGATACGCAATTTTTGAAAACGTCACAGGGCTGCTTACTGGAAACGATGGAAGATGGTTTGCTCAATTTCTCTATGACCTGGCCTCGGTCGGGTACGATGCAGAATGGCACTGTATACCGGCTTCGGAACTTGGCGCACACCATCACAGAGATAGGGTCTGGATTATTGCCTACCCCACGCAGCAGTATGACGGGAGCTTGCACAGAAAATCGAACGAACGACAAAAACCCGAATTTAGAAACTGTTTTGTCCAGGCTCAAATATTTACCAACACCAACACTAAGCGATGCGAAAGGTTCGCCAGCCTCCCGTACTTTATACAAAAACAAATCAAATTTGTGCGAAGTATTACGGCTAAGTTCAAAAGATTCGATTTATCCGAATCCCCGCTTTGTGGAGCAAATGATGGGGTTTCCCGTGAATTGGACTTATACAGAGGATTAATTAATGAACAAAGCGACAATAAGAAAACAGACGCAGAGACTTTGCGGGAGTTTGGATGGAGATTGCTGCGAGAGATGTGGAAGCACAGAAAGATTGCAAAGACATCACCGGACATATACTGGGAACGATTACGAGATAGTGTGCCAGAAATGCCACACGAAAATACACATGGAGGATGGAACATGGGGGCCATGATTGAAGAAGACAAAGAATTGTGCGATTTGTGGGAAAACTTTTATTCCAAATCATTCAAAGAAGCACAAGACTTGCAGCAAGAATTGTTTAAGCGAATTGGGCAGATTAAATGCACAAAAGAGGTGGGGGGCAAAAAAAACAGATTGAAAAGACTTAGAGGATTAGGCAACGCAGTAGTTCCGCAAATACCAGAGCTAATAGGACGAGCGATATTAGATTATGAAATGCACAGAATGCAAAACCAGGCCAGCTAAAGAATATTCAAGCCTATGTGCTGAATGTTTTAAAAAGCTGCAAGACTCACTTATAAAAAAGTGTGGAGAAGATGGGAAACGTAGTAAAGCTAAAAATTAAGTATGTCTCTGTTGTTGCGTGTTGCGAGACATGCAACGCCACATGGATAGGTCATATTCGGGAAAGAGAATACAAGGATAGCTTGAAGGGTAAAAAGAAGATTTGTATATATTGCGGTTCGGTTGATGTTTATTACTGTACTAACGAGAGGCCAAATTGATGAATGATATAAATATAAGTCCATACAAATTACTTGTTGATGTCATGCAGTACAG
>JBFHVK010000438.1:0-2088 GCA_041589615.1 Gammaproteobacteria bacterium
GTGAAATCAACAAATCGCTCAGGCATAAACATCTCAAGGCTGAAATCCGCTCGCTTGCCGACTCGGGCCATACCCGCTGGATTGCTGATGGCTGACATTGCAGAACCGGGCTTAGCCGTTACTGCTCCACCGAGGCTTTTCTGGTAAGCGCCGATACCGGTGAGCTGATAGCCATTGGTTGCGTAAGCTGTCTGTGAGCACGCAAGGCCTGCAAGCATTAATATAGTGACTTTTTTATTCATAAATATTCTCATTGTAATCTTGTATGCATATCTTAATAATGGATTCATTCTTCCCATAGAATCAGTTTATTATTCTATTACGAATGGCTGATATGTCCTTTATTACTTAAGAGATAGAAACAGCATTCTCTTGTAACCAGTTATGAATAGCTATACCAGCAGTGATTGCTTGGTATTTTCGATCATTTCCTGGTTTTCTTCAATTTCAACTACATTCACTTCGCTGTCCATTCCTAGCCTTCTAAAGGCAGGTACAGTCGACCAGTCGACATCCTGGTTAACATGTCCACCCTGTAGCAGAGCAATCTGAACCAGGTCGACCAGGTTAGCGTCGCCATCATGATCATAGGTGAAATCATGAGAATGTGTGACGACTTCTGTCATGGCATCACCGAAATTCCAGGTTTTGAGAATCAGTTCGCCAACAGGGCCCTGTAATGCCTCAATGACTTCGCCTAATGCTTCGCTATCATTAAACAGGTCGTCATCATCTTCAGCTTTTACGAGTATAGGCAATGTGCCGATATTATGTATCAGGCCGGCAAGCAGTGCCTGTTCCGGGTTAATACCTGGAATAGTGGTGGCCAGCATTCGACAGATGGCAGCGACTTCTACTGACGTATTCCAGCTGCGGCGGAAATGATCATCCAGTACATCTGAAGTGGCCTGGTATATCTGTTTCATTGCCAGGCTGACAACCAGGTCTTTAACCATGCGTACTCCCAGCCGTGTAACCGCCATTTGCAGGTCTTCAATGGGTGTGCGTGAACGATACAGGGGGCTATTTGAAACCTGTATAAGACGTGCAGAGAGGGAAGCGTCCTGGGTCAGGGTTTCAGCAATCTGCTGGGCGGAAGCGGTGTCGCTTTCTACCGCTTCACGTATCTTAAGTGCAACTTCAGGCAAGGTGGGAAGTATTATTTGATCTGATTGAACAGCAGCTTTAAGTTCATTGAAGAATTGTTCTGCCTTTGCATTCATACGGTTCGCACCTTCATAGTCTTTAACTTAGAGAATAATTATAGTGATTTATTTGAAGAGTGAGGTGGTTTCATCAAAAACTATCCGGTTCTCTTCTATATCTAGTACATGGGTGTCAGTTTCAATGCCCAGGCGTGCAAAGGCGGAAATGCTTGACCAGTCTTCCGGGCAGTCCAGGCCTGTATAGATGCTGCCCTGGATTAGGGCTACCTGAACAACGTCGACATAATCTGCAGGTCCATCGTGGTGTCGCCTGAAGTTGTAACATTGTTCCGCCACATCCACCATATATTGAGGGAAGTGCCAGTTACGAAATATATAGGCACCTACTTCACCCTGCATTTTCTGTAGCACCATATACAGTGCCTCCGGATTATCAAACAGGTCGTCATCATCTTCAGCCATCAGAATTATCGGCAAGGCGCCAATATTATGTACCAGGCCGGCTAACATAGCCTGTTCAGGGTCCAGATCGGTATGGTTAACGGCAAGTAGCCTCGCGATGGCAGCTGTTTTGGTGCTGGCCAGCCAGAGCTCACGGAAACGTTCAGCAATGATTTCACTACTCGCCTGGTAAAGCTGTTTCATTGAGAGGCTAATTATCAGATCACGAACCAGTTTAAGGCCGAGTTTGGTAATCGCCATCTGGATATTATCTGTTGGATTTCGGGTTCGATAGAGTGAGCTGTTAGCCGTTTGCAGAAGTCGTACAGACATCGCGGGGTCCTGGCTAATGACTTCTGAAATTTTCTGTGCAGAGGTGTCTTCTTTCTCACACTCCTGTTTTAATTTAAGAGCTACATCAGGAAGGGATGGTAATAATAGTTTCTCCGTCGCAACGGCTTCCTTGACTTCATCCAGAAAA
>JBFHVK010000439.1:0-2086 GCA_041589615.1 Gammaproteobacteria bacterium
CCGCCAGGACAATATTACCAAGCCTCAAAAACAGGCAGCAAAAGACGTATCCACCGATAGTATTATTCGCGTTGATTCGCGCAGAATAAATAAACTGATTCACCTCGCTGGCGAATTATCGGTTTCCTCTAACTGGGTTCGAGAACATTCAGACTCTATTCTATCTGTCAAGAAAACACACAATGAAATACTTTTACAAATAGAAAAACTCAGAACGTTAATACATAACAGACCTCAAAATGAAGTTGAAATAAATCTAATATCAAACTTGCAAACAAAAGCCGAAGAAATTCGTGACAAGCTCACCAACGAGCTTATCAGCATAGATTCATTCGACCGACGCAATACCGACCTGGCCTCAAAAATAAGCCATGAAGTTGTCTCTAGTCGCATGCGACCATTCAAGGATAACACGCAGGCTTATAAACGAATGGTTAGAGACATATCTAATAATATAAACAAGAAAGTTGAGCTTGTAATTGATGGTGAAAATACAGAAATTGATCGTGACATAATGGAAAAACTCGACGCGCCTTTAAACCATATTATCCGTAACGCGATTGATCATGGCATAGAAGAACCGGAGAAACGCCTTCATCTTGGAAAACCTGAAACAGGCACTATCAATATATCAGCTTATCATCAGGCTGGACGCCTGCATATACAGATAAAGGATGACGGCTGTGGTGTAGACCTCGAAAAACTTCGTACAAAAGTTTTAAATAAGAAACTTGTAAATGAACAGATGGCAGAAAAACTTTCAAAAACAGAATTACTCGATTTTCTCTTTCTGCCATCTTTTTCAACACGTGAAACAGTCACAGAATACTCAGGACGAGGAGTTGGCCTGGATATTGTGCACACTGCCTTACAACAGGTTAGAGGCAAACTCCAGGCAGACACCGAACTCGGCAAGGGAATGACCATCAATATGGAACTACCCCTAACATTATCTGTTATTCGTTGCCTTATCGTTAGCCTTAATAAGGAGTTATATGCTTTTCCATTATCAAAAATCACCAACCTGATAAAGATTAAACCTGATGACATCTCAGTATTTGATGATAAGCAATACATTACCCTGAATGACCAGCCTATTGGCCTGGTTCATTGCGCCCAGATACTTGATTTACAAACCCAGCCACTGGAATCAGATGATATATCGGTTATTATTATTGGTGATCATGGTGTTAATTATGGAATTGTTGTTGATAAACTTGTAGGTGAGAAAAGCCTCGCATTACGCACACTCAACAGAAAACTTGGCAAGATCAAAGATATCAGTGCAGCCGCCGTTACTGATGAAGGTGAGCCAGTTCTTATTTTCGATACCGATGATCTCCTGCAAAGCATCCATGACATTATTTCCGGTAAGCGACTCAATAGAATCAATAGTGCGACTCTCAGCATTCAGACTCATAAACACGTTTTAATTGTCGATGATTCATTAACCGTACGAGAAATTGAGAAAAAACTCCTCGAATCAAGAAACTACCTGGTTGACACAGCTATTGACGGTGTTGATGGCTGGAACTGTTTACGTGCAGGAAACTATGATCTTGTAGTTACGGATGTAGACATGCCTCGAATGAATGGTATCGAACTTATCAGAATGATCAAGAATGATGCATCACTAAGAAACATTCCTGTGCTGATGGTTTCCTATAAAGACCGCGCAGAAGACAAGCAACTCGGGTTAGAGGCAGGTGCAGACTACTACCTTACCAAAGGCAGCTTTCATGATGACACATTGTTAGAAGCCGTACTCGACCTGATCGGCGAGGCCACATCCTGAACTGACACTTATGAATATCGCCATTATACATACAGACCCTAATATCATACGGTTATTTAGCCATATGATTTCTGACATTGGCTTAAAGATTGCCTGGACTAGCCAGACTCTTCAACAGGCTGAACTCGAATATGCTCAGTTTAAACCTGACCTTCTCCTGCTACAGTTAAGTCCTGATGGCATAAACTCAAGCTCGTTCATTAGTAACATCATGTCTTCAAATCCAACAACTATTATTGTCACAAGCGATTCTGTTTCAGAGAATACTCCCAGGGTTTTTGAAGCGATGTC
>JBFHVK010000440.1:0-2081 GCA_041589615.1 Gammaproteobacteria bacterium
TAGTCGATCTTGAAAAAGTCCATTTTCAGCCTGCCAGCGCTACGCCTTTACAAAAGGCAAGCCTGGGTCTGCGCCATGTTCTTTTCGAGTTTCTCAGAATACAGACAAAAAAGAGCAACATCTCCCTCAGCTTTCTGAGGATGATGCGGATATTGTGCCCGGCCCCGCAGAGCATGGCATTGATTTTGTCTCCCAACTCACCCAGCAGGTAATTCCGGCCCAACTTACCGTTCGTCTTCATGTGACCGATCACTGGCTCGACGGCGCTCCGTCTTTTCAGTTCCTTTTTCATCTGTGGCGTCAGGCCCCGTTTTCGCCCGGAGATCAGTACTGGAGATTCCTTGATTCCGTGTCCCCGATAGCCGCGATCAGCAAAACTTCGTTGCACCATCTGTCCGGTAATCCGTTGCACCTGCTCGATTGCCGTGGAAAGGGTATGACCGTCATAGGGGTTGCCATGCTCGGCAAACATCCCGACCACGAAGTTGTCACGATTAGTGGTAGCCACGCTCACCTTAACACCAAACTCGTACTTCTTGTGCGCCTTGCCCTTGGAGATACATTCCACTTCCGGCGCATGCAGGCTGTACAATTTGTTTTTGTCCTGTTTTTTTTGAGTAAGCAACCGTTCGGCCAGGGCCAGTTCCGGGGAAAAAATGTTTTTCAGTTCCGGTTGGTCTGCTATTTTTCTGTGGATATCACGGTACACCCGTCCGAGAAAGGTTTTCAGCCTTTTGATTTCTCGTCCAGCCCGCTTGCGTTGACTGGCATGGAGATAACGCCCGACCTTCAACAGTGCCTGAGGACCAAGGCGGGAGTAGGTCTGTCGCAGTGCAATCCCATGGGCTAAAGCCAGTTTGACCAACCGTAACCGGCTGCGGTTGTACAGTCGGGAATCGGTCGGAAACGCTACCGCCTTCTCCTGCACTGTCGTGTCAAAAATGATCCGTTCCAGGCTGGACGGTTGTACTGCCTGGCTCTTTAAACCTGTCGGTATGGTGTGCTTCAAGATGAGCTCGGCACCCTGTTCGCCGATCCGTCGGCGCCATCGACTCAGTGAAGACGGATCGATCGGCAACTCATGGCGGAAATATTTTTCGCCACAGAAATACTGATAATACGGATTTTCCACCCACCGCCGGACAACCTCGTCATCTGAAAGCTGAAAGGCGTGGGCCAGATAGGTCAGCCCGACCATCAGGCGGATTGGGCAACCGGGTCGCCCCTCATCGGCGTATAATTTGCCGAATTCCTGCTCGAACATCTCCCACTCAATTATGCCACTCAGCCGGTACAATTCATGGCGGCGGTTGAGGATATTTTCCAAACGATTGCGGAACATCTCCAGCTGAGGGACCACTTGCTGCTTCTTGGGTTGCATCAGAAATCACCAGAAATTGAAGGGGTATAGTGCAATATCCTGCAATTTATAGTGATATATATTTCAACAAATATCAAATGAAATCAATGCTATGTGAGTTTTTCAAGGCCGACTAATTAATATGTAGCCACACTGAATGCGATTACCATTAAGAAGTAGCATAAAATGGTAATGAAACTGACCCGTATCGGATAATTCTCTTACCCATAAATACCTAGGGTCATAATTTTCGCGGCTGCAGTAACGAGTGAATGCTTCAATGAACTGTGATACCAAGGCGTTATTGTTGGGGTAGTGTGATGCTGAATTATCCGGATACCTCAAGTCGAACCTGACTAAAAAAACACATGAGTGCCGCTTGATCATGTCTTCCAACAAGAAATAAATCCGTTGGAGAATCTCGCGATAGAACCCTTGGTCGTTTTTCTCTGACCTGCTTAGCCGGTTACCGTTGTACATGTCTCCTGTAAATACGCTTCTCATAAGATGGAGCTCCTATTTAGTTTATGCGTTGTCTGTACTATTCTTGAGTTAGAATAACCTGTCAACCGTCCTTGTTTGTGATCATCATCTCTACATGTAATGCGCCTTAATGATGTATTCATATATGTACTATGTGTAAGGACGATGTATGTATGTTTATACTATGATCCTAGATGCTATAAGCATATGTGATATGCTCCTATGTGTTATGCGCATA
>JBFHVK010000441.1:0-2067 GCA_041589615.1 Gammaproteobacteria bacterium
AGTGCGTTTCTGATCAGGTCGATGTAATTAACAGAGCTTTTGCTCTCTCGTGCGATGTGATCCCAGGCAATAATACTGTCGAGTGTGTCACGGTTGGCATGGCTGATGATACAGTCACTACGCGCAATAATGCTGCAACTGCTGTTGGGTTCTGTGGGTAGCAGAACCGGATTTCGTTGTGTTTCGTCCGGGTTGTTGATGCTGCGTATACTGCCCTCACAGACGATGTCTATTTCGCCTTCCATAAGGTAAAGATAGTCCTGGGAAACCGAGCCTCGTATCTGCAAAATTTCGTCCTGTTGCAGTTCTATGATGCGGATATGATTGACGATTTCCTGTAATCGCTCGGGACTCAGGTTATTGAAGGGGAAGTACAGGTTGCTCAGTCTGAAGAGCACTTTTTTGAGTTTGGTGCTGATAGTCATATAACGGCCTGTGAGGTCCTCTCACGAAGTACGGTTTAATCCTTAAGTGTAGCGTATGCGACCAGGTTTTGCCGGCACTGGCGAGTTATTCCTCCCGGCTGCTGGATATAACGAAAATATCATCTGCCAGGCTTTTATTGTGGAAATCATTTAGCAGGAGATGCTGTTTGATCTGTTTGTCTTTATAGCTGATGATTTCGAGAATAATTCCGGGAATATTTTTTTCATCATAATCGACCAGCTCGAAATTACTCTTTCCCATTGCCAGCATCAGGCTGCTCTGGGTTGTATAGTCAAAATGATAGAAACTACGCAGGGTCTGGTATTCATCCTTTGACATAGATAGCTTTTGTCTGTCAGCTACGCAGTAATCCTTTAATAGTTCACCCTTTCGGCTTAACTGGTAAACAGTGCATTCCATCTTGCTGATGGTTTTGCTCTGGCTGGTTTTGCTAACCTCAAGCAAGGTGTGCTCACCATATAGGTCAGGGTATTTAATCTGGTTAAGAATGGATGCACCCACCTCCTGCTCCTTGGTGCTCATGTCCTTGAGCTTTTGCTGCAGTTTCTGTTCTACCTCGGTCACCTGTTTTTTATGTTTCTGTTTAAGCTGGGTTATCCGCTTTTCAAGTATTTCCTTATTGAGGATGGATACTTTCTTACTTTCGGGGTCATGGCTAATGAACTGCTGTTTCTGCTGGTCAAACAGGTTGACTCTATCTGAGCCTGAATCGGACAGCATGAGCTGGTGATTTTTAATCTGATAAGTGAGCTGCTGTTTGCTATTGTTTAGCAATAAGGTGTAGTTGAGTGTGATATCAGCGAAGGCAAACTGATACGGCAGCCAGGAAAGTAGTACAATAGTCAAAACACGCAGTTCCATAGAGTAACCCAATCGATAGTAGTTATGTATGAGTAAAGAACGTATACAAAAAGCGCTGGCACGGCAAGGCCTGGGTTCACGGCGACAGGTAGAAAGCTGGATAAAAGACGGCCTGGTCAGGCTAAATGGGCAGGTTGTCGAGCTCGGCCAGCAGGTCGAAACGGGCGATGTGGTCATGTATAACGGCCGCAAGATCCCTATACGTGATGTGGAGGAAAGTCTGCCACGGGTTATTATGTACCATAAGCCCGAAGGTGAGGTCTGTAGTAGAAGCGATCCTGAGGGTCGTGCCACAATATTTGATAGATTACCTGGCCTGAAACACAGTCGCTGGATTGCCGTTGGTCGCCTGGATATTAATACATCTGGCCTCATCTTGCTTACGGATAATGGTGATCTGGCGAACAGGCTGATGCATCCATCCAGCCAGATAGAACGTGAATATGCAGTTCGCGTGATGGGCAAGGCAAGCGAAGAGCAATTGAAACAGCTCACTCACGGAGTTGAGCTGGATGATGGCCCTGCTAGATTTGAGGAAATTGTAGAAACCAGCTTTGAAGATGAATTTTCATCGACCAAACAGGGTCTAAATAACTGGTACCATGTTGTACTGATGGAAGGGCGTAACCGCGAAGTTCGACGACTATGGGAAGCGGTAGGCCTTAAAGTGAGCCGACTAATGCGAGTCCGTTACGGTTCCGTGGTGATGGGCAAAGGCCTGCGTCCTGGTAAGTCTTCTGAACTTACAGAACAGGAAAT
>JBFHVK010000442.1:0-2059 GCA_041589615.1 Gammaproteobacteria bacterium
GTGTATGTGAGTAATAGTGATGCTATTGATGACTTAACGCATGGCTTTACTATTGCAAATTATGGTGTCGCTATGGAAATTGGTCCACAACAGACATCGTCGATTACGTTTAAGGCTGATCGTCCTGGTGTGCACTGGTTCTACTGCCAGTGGTTCTGTCATGCCCTGCATATGGAAATGCGAGGCCGTATGCTGGTTGAACCAGCATAATACAGAGATGGCACTGTCTTTCTACCAATTAATCCCGCCAGTCAGAAATATTCTGACTGGCGGGTTTATTTTGTGTTTACAGGCCATTTTCGTATCGGTACTGGCTGAAGAGGTGCGTGTTGAACCAGGCAAAGGTTTATTACAAGCAGCTATTGATTCTTCTAAAGTGGGTGATATTTTACTGTTAAGTGATGGTACTTATAGCGGATCTATACAGATTGACAAAACACTTACTTTGATCGGTAATTTGAAAAGTATTATCGATGCAGAGGGTACTGGTCATGCTATAACTATATCGGCTCCCGATGTCATTGTTAAGGGATTGCGGATACAGAATTCCGGAAAAATATTAGAAACAGAAGATAGTGCGATATTTATAACGGATGCAGGTGATCGATCACGCATTGAATCCAATGTCCTTGAAAATAATTTAATTGGTGTTTTCTTAAAAGGGCCTGAGTCTGTAGTTGTAGATAAAAACGTGATAATTGGTAGTAAAAATCACCGAATGAATGATCGAGGGAATGGGGTTTATTTGTGGAATACTCCTGGTTCAGTGATAAGAAATAATGATATTCAATATGGACGTGATGGCATATTTGTAACAAATAGCACGAATAACATATTCCATGCGAATAAGATGCGAGATTTGCGTTTCGCAGTTCACTATATGTATACCAATAATAGCGAAGTTACTGACAATATTTCAATCAATAATCATGTCGGTTTTGCGCTGATGTTTTCTGATCGAATACTGGCTAGAGGAAACAGCTCACAAGGAGACCATGAAAGGGGCTTGTTTTTTAACTTTGCTAATTATTCTATTGTTGAAGCGAATCGCGTTAGTGGTGGTGCAAAGAAATGCGTGTTCATATATAACGCTAACTATAATCAGATAAACAGGAATGTTTTCGATGGTTGTGACATTGGTATACATTTCACAGCCGGATCTGATAATAACTCGATCTATGAAAATGCATTTATAAACAATAAGTCACAGGTTAAATATGTAGGTACTCGTTATATCGAGTGGTCAAAGGATGGCAGGGGTAATTACTGGAGTGACAACACAGCATTTGATATTGATAATAACAGTATTGCAGATCAGCCATACAGACCAAATGATCTTGTGGATCAAATTGTCTGGCGACATCCAATGGCCAAGTTACTGCTCAACAGCCCATCAGTTCAGTTGATTAAATGGGCCCAGACAGAATTTCCTGGGTTACACCCGGGTGGAGTGACTGATAGTGCTCCCCTTATGTCACCGCCATATGCCAGGCCTGAATTGCCTGTCTCTATACAGAGTGAATTGGAACCTAATGGATAAACATCAAATGTCAAATAAGCTGTTTATCAGCGTAGAAAATGTAAGCAAATATTACGCTAATGAATCTGTACTAAATAATATTAACTTACAGATACAGGCTGGTGAGTGTATTGTTCTGGTAGGTCATAATGGTGCGGGTAAGACTACCTTAATGAAGTTGCTTTTAGGCCTGACCAGACCTAGCTCTGGAAGTATAGAAGTATTAGGTGAAAACCCGGCAACTGGTTCGATGATGTCGCGGCATCAGTCTTTAGGCTACCTACCAGAAAGCGTCGTATTCTACGAAGCTATGACAGGTCGGGAGGTACTACGATTTTATTCAAGACTAAAACAGGTAGATAATTATGCATGCGACAAATTGCTTACATTAGTTGGGCTGGAAAATGCTGCTGATAGACGTGTAGGAACTTATTCCAAAGGTATGCGGCAACGCTTAGGCCTGGCACAGGCAATGCTTGGTGATCCACAATTACTGTTTTTAGATGAGCCCACAACAGGTCTGGATCCATTGCTTCGACA
>JBFHVK010000443.1:0-2058 GCA_041589615.1 Gammaproteobacteria bacterium
AGCAGTGTTTTTGTAAGGTTTTGCTCAGTGCCGTAAACCATAAAAAAACCGCCATGCCTAGCCATTACCTTTTCCAGTGATTGCGGAGTCGCGTCGGTGGTGCCCTTTGGTATTTCCATCATTTCCGCAAGCATTTCGAGTTCTTCATCAAGTCCGTGATGGTCACCTCGCTTTAGCTTGTCATTGGTGGATCGCTTTAATTTTTGTTTCTTTTGCGCCATTTCCTTGTTTAGCTTGGACGCTTGATCAACGTATCCGGAATAAAAATCATTAACCAGGCGACTTTTACCCGTTCCTGATGGTTGCTCGGCTATTGCGTAGAGCGGTATAGGTAAATATCCGCCATCTGGATAGCATACGGTGTAAACGCTTCCGACCGCGTGACTTGCTGCCGCCAAAGCAGACAGGCAAGCAGTCTCGCGCGGAAAAACCGATTGATCAGATCTCTCTATGGCGCACTTGCCAACCAAATGGTTATCCATAAAAATCGAAATCACGGCGCTAGGGTTGGTGTCTATCATTGTGCTGTCATCCTGTTAAATTGCTTGGCCACTTCTCTTTGTCTTAATTTGTCATCTATCATCATGTTGACGACTTGTTTTGGGTTAACATTTATAAAAGTGCAAATCTTGATGATCTCGTCAACGCTTATTTGTCGGTCACCACTAAACCAGCGGCCAACGGTTGATGGGTGTACACCTGCCAGCATTGCTATCTGCTTCCGGCTCAAACCTCGTCCCTTGACCGACATCTCTAAAAATTCCAAATGTGTCAAATCATCCCCCTAAATTACTATAAAGTACAATCTAAGCACACGTCAGCGTCAAACAAACTCAACTGGCTCATCTCTGCTTCGTATTCTTTGACAGCTTTCTTTGCGTCAGCCCAAAATCGTGCGCTGTTTATCTTTTCAGTTGGCTCAACTCCGCAAGCTTTCATTTTGCTGAACATTTCTTCCTTATCAACTAGGTAGACTGGGCCGTGATTGTCCTTATGAATTGCGTAGCCAATCTCTTCCTCGGCCTCCTTGCCGTGCTGCCATAGGTCTGGACGCTCACAATAAACAATATACCAATGTTGCCACCCCGCCTTTAAGCAGCCTATACAGTTGCTGTGATTGAACTTATCGTAAATCTTCCCAGGATCAATTCCAATATCTTCCAGTCTGACGATTGCTGACTCATCCCAAGTCATTGGGTACATAGTCTTGTAGCCCATCATGCCCATAATCTGTGAGCGTCTGTTGATACGATTTTGTTCATTCATATCAAACCCGTACACATAGACATTTTCTTTATCTGGGTCGTTCTGTTCCATCCAGCGTTTAAATGGCTCGGTCTTTAGTCTGTTTGTACACAGTATTGGCCCCTTACCTGACTTCCAGGCGCCAGCATCAAGGCAAACGTCAATTGGCGTAGCTTCTTCCCAGTTCTTGTGATTGGCGTATGTTATCTCTAACCCCAAATACTCGGCGACATCATCTTTAAGCTTTTTAGTGCATTGCTGCTCAACCTTTGGGGTGATGTTGTGGTTTAGTAGTATGACATTCTCTGGGCCATACTTTGCAGCGACAGACAAAGCGCACTCGCTCGATGACTTGCCTCCGCTATAACAAATTACATATTTCATGATTCACGCCCCTTATGTTTTATTATTTAGGCGGACATCATAAAACAGTTGCCAATTTGGCACAATAGCGACCTTTTCAAATGTGATTTGGGTCACAAAACATCAATTGCAACAACTGCAAAACGCGTTGTAAAAGCTGCAAATGGGTCTGCAATTTACAATTTACAATGCAATTTACAATGAAATTACAGTCAATTTACAGTTGGGTTTTTCTTTATAATCATACACTTACGGGTGTTTTTACAGTTTTTACAGTTTTTACAGTCATATTTGTAAAAAGTGACGGAACGGCCTGCGGGAGGGGATAGAGAGGGACACTCTTAAAAAAAATATATATATATAACTGTAATATTGTAAAAAGAGAGTTTTATAAGAGCCTCAGCCCTTGCCCCGTAAGGCCTCAGAGCCAATTGACGAATTTACAGTCCC
>JBFHVK010000444.1:0-2050 GCA_041589615.1 Gammaproteobacteria bacterium
AAACTGTTCAATCTGGGCGGGGAAAGTAATGATTATAATTTCCTTGATTTTATTCGACCTTCAGGCGAAACAGTTTTCGGTAAGCGTGATTATGCATTAAGAGGATATGAAGAAGGTCTGTCAGTTCTGCGTGGCCGACGTATGCAGCTAATGACGATGGAGTGGCGCTTTCCAGGGAGTCTTGTTGAGAGGGGCTGGATGGCACCACCCGTAGGCATAATACAGTGGTCGGGCAGTGTATTTGCTGAAAGCGGAGCAGCCTATGATGATAATCATGCGGATAAATACTACAGCAGTGCCGGTATTGAATTTCAGGCAGATATTAATCTGTTCTATGGTTTGAACAGTCGAATGCGAATGGGTATTGCCAGCGGCCTGGATGAGAGTTTCGGTGATGACAGAATATACTTTATGCTCGGTGCTTCATTCTAGTCGATAAAGAGTGTACCTGTCATATAGTGTTTAACGAAGCCGGAAATAGTAACGAGCTTACCTGAGCACTGTAACTGGACATCGCCACCACGGGCAGATACCTGCCTGGCATGCAAGCTTGTCTTATTTAACTGTTCCGACCAGTAAGGTGCCAGTGCAGTAAATGAAGAACCTGTCACAGGGTCTTCATTGATACCAAATCGTGGTGCAAAGAAACGACTAACGAAGTCATATTCATGACTGGGCGCAGATATGCATATTCCCCGGCAATCTATAGTAGATAATAGTGTCATGTCTGGTTGTGCATTTAATATCTGTTCTTCACTGGAAAATATCAGGAAGTTGTCCTGATTGAAAAAGCAGCTAACAGGCCTGCTGTCGAAAGCCTGTGCTAGTTCGTTCGGTATCATACAGGGGGTGTGAGGTTCAGATGGAAAATCCATGCTAAGCAGATGATTATGCTTGCTTACAAACAGTTTCCCGCTCTGGCAGATAAACTCTATCCGGGGATGTTTATAATCGAGATAGGTAAAAATAACATAAGCACTGGCAAGAGTAGCATGACCACACAGACTGACTTCCCTGTTAGGCGTAAACCAGCGAATGTGAAATATGCCATTATTTTCAACAAAAAAAGCCGTTTCTGAGAGATTGTTTTCCGCAGCAATTTTCTGCATCAATGTATCATCAATCCATTGATCAAGTGGGCAGACAGCAGCCGGGTTGCCTTCAAACTGTTTGTTGGCAAATGCATCGAGTTGATAAATTTTCAGTTCCATTGAGATAATCCTGGTACGTGTGCTTACTCTTTTTTCATATACTCAGCATATTTGAGCTGCTCTGTCGGCTGAAAAACTTTTTCATAGTTTGCCATATTGCCTTTAAGCATGTTGTTAAATTCAGATGTGAAGAAATCGATACCCTGGGCCTGGCGTCCCTGAAAATCTTCCAGATTACGTGCACTGGATGCGGCGACATAAGCAGAGTAGCGAGAAGCTGCATACATGAATGCAGTGTTGACGATATTCTTGTCATGAATATCAGCATGCTCGTTTGCCAGGTTAATAAATGTATCGGCGAGTTGACGAAGTAATGCGTCCTGATCCTGATCGGCCATAATATTCTCTTTGGTAATGTGTTTCAGATATGCTGTGTATTATACCAGCTGAAAAAGACGTTTTGCATTTTCACTGGTCTGCATGGCAATTTCATCAGTATCTGCATTATGCAGCTCAGCGAGAGCATCGATGACATGCAGGATACAGGCGGGCTCATTTCGTTTACCAGAGGATTGTGCTGTGGGCTGGTCTGGTGCATCTGTCTCAACCAGCAGGCATTCCAGTGGTATCGCTGAGGCAGTCTTGCGTATGCGTGTGGATTTTTCATAGGTGATGGCGCCACCAAAACTGATAAGGAAGTCGAGGTCGATAAGCTTGATTGCCTGCTCGTAGCTGCCAGAGTAGCTGTGGATCATGCCGCGAAGCCCTGGGCGCTGTTTTATTGCGTCTATAACGGCTTCGGTAGATTTTCGTGCATGGATAACAACAGGTAGCTTATGTTGTATTGCTATATCCAGTTGTTGTTCAAAGAAATACTGCTGTCGGCTTTTGTCCAGCTG
>JBFHVK010000445.1:0-2048 GCA_041589615.1 Gammaproteobacteria bacterium
CACTAAGCGGTTCTACCAGGGCATTACTCACGGGCGAACGCAGCGCACTTAATTTTTTACAGACACTTTCAGGCACAGCTACACGTGCCGCTGAATATGCAAAAGCCGTAAAAGGCCTGGACGTAAAAATACTGGATACCCGTAAAACTATTCCCGGTCTTCGTCTTGCACAGAAATATGCCGTCAGCTGTGGCGGATGTTTTAATCACCGTGTTGGTTTATACGATGCCATTCTAATAAAAGAAAATCATATACTGGCAGCTGGTGGTATTAATGAAGCGGTACAGGCAGCACGATTCAACAGCCCAGAGCTGATGATCGAGGTTGAAGTTGAAAATATAAATGAATTACAGCAGGCACTTGATGCCAATGTAGAACGTATTATGCTCGATAATTTTGACCTGGATCTTATGCGTGAAGCTGTACAGCTAACTAATAACAAAACCGAACTTGAAGCATCCGGCAATGTCACTCTTCAAACTATAAGGGCCATTGCAGAAACCGGTGTGAATTTCATTTCAAGTGGAGACCTTACAAAGGACATCAAATCAATTGACTTATCCATGCGCTTCACCTGAACACTTTAAACCCAGACAAAAAGCCTGCTATTGAAAACATTTAAACCTCTCCTGATTAGCTGGAAACTTATCCGCCTGCTTAGTCACATGATAACCGGACTTTTGCTCGCCGCATTATTCCTGCGCAAGGGTATACAGGGCTCCCCCCTTGCCTGCAGATTATTTCTCTGGTGGAACAGGGATTTGTGCTCTATTTTTAAAGCCCATATCAGAACCACAGGCACTCCATCAAATGATGCCACCCTGTATGTAATGAATCATATTTCCTGGTTTGATATTCCTGCACTGGCTTCCTGTATGCCATTACATTTTCTGTCCAAGGCGGAAGTACGTTCATGGCCTGTAATTGGCTGGTTATCTCATCGCGCTGGAACTCTATTTATCCAGAGAGGCGCTGCCGGAGCAGCTCAGAAATCACTCGCTGAAATCACTGACTGCCTGAAGAATGGTGGTAGCGTCGTGCTGTTTCCTGAAGGCACCACGAGTGATGGTAAACAACTGAAGAAATTTCACGCGCGTCTGTATCAGGCAGCGATAGATGCTGGTGTTAAAATACAGCCGGTTGCATTGCGTTATCCCTATGGTGATGGCATTAACCCTTACGTACCCTACATAGATGACATGACTTTTGTCGATTCAGTGATAGGCCTTACCCGTTCACACCCCCTTAAGGTTGAACTGCATTTCCTTGAACCTGTTGATAGCCACCTGAATTCGTCTGATGAAGTTACCCGACAGCGGCTCGCCGAAAAAACACATCAGGCGATAAAGCAGATAATCGAAGCTGATCAATAATATTCTGTCTCGAATTTATGCGCCTGTTATGCCTGTGCTTCTCTTTTCAATCTCGACATAAAAAACAGCGCAACCGATGCCAGCACAATAGACGGCCCTGCGGGTGTATCCCACTGCATTGAAGCAAACAGCCCCCCTATAACAGCAAGTAGACCCAGCATTACGGCAGAATACGCCATCTGTTCTGGCGATTTTGCAAACCGCCTTGCCGCCGCCGCAGGAATAATTAATAACGCTGTGATCAGAATTATACCGACAATTTTCATTGCAACAGCCACCACCACTGACATCATCAACATAAACAGAAGTCGTACCCTGTCCACGGCGATACCTTCACTTCTCGCCAGATCTTCACTCACGGCAATGGCCAGAATAGATGTCCACATTCGTAACAGCAGAGCCAGCACCAGCATGCACGCCAGTGTTAACCAGAGTAGATAAGTCCAGCTTACCGATAGAATATCGCCAAACAGATAGGCCATTAAATCAATACGCTGCCCCTGTGATTGCAGCAATGCGAAGATAACCAGCCCTGTTGCCAGCGCACCGTGGGACAGGATCCCGAGAATCGCATCACTGGACAGGTCACGCTTCAGCTGCAACCTCAGCAACAGGTAGCTAATGGCTCCGCCAATCACAATCACACCAAACAATGGCGCGATGTCCAGCATGATC
>JBFHVK010000446.1:0-2042 GCA_041589615.1 Gammaproteobacteria bacterium
AAGCAAACCGTTAAACAATATATTGAATACTTTGAATCTTTGCTAAGCAATTAAACCTGATCTTGCAGAACTTCATCTATTTTCTGACAAACTTCCTCTACACTGATTAGATCCATCACACCTTCACGTTCTATTTTAGTGCCCCAGAAAAGATCTCTGGCTGACTTACCGATATATTTTTCACATGCCTGTTCAAATTTATCGACACAGTATTCAAGTGAGTCATGTGGTCCACTACGCAAGCTCCAGGTACATGCATATAAACCTATTACAGGCGTCCCCATTGCATTCGCGATATGTGCAGGCCCTGTATCAGGTGCGATCACTACATCTGCCCTGTCAAGTAAACCCAGTAACTGCTCAAGTGTATCCTTACCGACAAGATTAATGACTGAATTTTTCATCCTGTTCTCAATTTTCTCAGCCATTTCCATTTCAATAGTTGCTGGACCACCACTTAAAACAACCTGGACCCCATACCTGTCTATCGCATAATCTGCAACGTCAGCATAGGATTCTGCACGCCAGTTTCGTAATGCATGACTCGAACAGGCAGAAATTACAAGTAATGGTTTATCCTTAACTACATGCTGTTCAACAAAATCGCGTGCCACCTTAGTAACTGGCAGATTCCATTGTGGATTTTCTATCGACAGACCTAATGTTTTGACAAAAGACAGGTGACCATCCTGCTGGTGCTGCATTACAGCCTGCTCAACTGAGCGATTAATAAATAGATGATGAAGATCTCGAGAACGTTTTCTATCCCAGCCGAGTCTAATTTTAGCCTTAACTAGCAGACTGGCAATATTTGCCCTTGCTGCAACCTGCATATGTAATAGCACATCGAACTTTCGCCCCTTAAGCGCTTTATACAAATCCACATAAGCCCTGTAGCCATCTTTCTTGTTGAATACAATAAACTCAACATTATCAATCAAGCTTAATAATTTATACTCAAATGCACCACATACCCAGGTTATTTTGCATTCTGGCCACTGTTTCTGTATTGCTCGAATCACAGTAAGTGCATGCACCACGTCACCTAATGCGGATAATTTCAGTATGCAGATACTTTGTGGAATCACTTGAGAATCAATATTAAATGACATATCAAACTGCGTCATAATCTGGCATTTCTGCAATGCCATGTTGTGTACGTGTCAATTTCTCATTACGTGTCAGTTTTCTAATCGCCTTGTTTTTATCAATACTTTCCTGTTTCGCATAACCGCGTTTATGATCAAGGTGTACACAGCTACATCGATACCGAACCTGCTTCGGCTTCACACCCATATTTACCAGGCGTTCACCAAATTCACGATCCTGACCACCATATTGCATGCGCTCATCAAAACCATTTGTTTCGAGGATAATCTTTTTCCATGTAGAGGCACTATGCCCATTCCAGGTCGGCCTGGTTATGGTTAATCTGTCCAGTACAGCACCCCAGAATGGATGCGAAAATAGCTTTGATATCTTTAGTGTAAAGGGAACACCATTTTTCAGTAGCCAGCGTGGATTGGTTGCCTTCCCATCAAGGATATCCTGCCTGCCAATGTTACGCGAAACATCCATTGGTAACTTAAAATATCCGCCTGAAAGAAATCTGTTTTCTTCTGCAAGTTCCACATGATTTTTAACAAAATCCGGATGTGGGATACAGTCACCATCTGTAAAAATAAGATATTCTGATTCACTCGCCACAATTGCCCTGTTGAGTATTCTACACTTCTGGAACCCATTATCCTCATGCCAGATATGCTTCACCTGTATTCCGCTTTCGCGGATAAAACTCTCTATTACCTGCCGAGTTTCTTCAGTGGAGCCATCGTCTGCTACGATAATTTCAAAATCACTCTCACTTTGTACTGAAAATCCCCATAACACTTTCTCAAGCCATTTCGGGTGATTATAAGTAGTAAATATAACAGATGCTTTCATGACTTATTGCACGCCATCATATATATCTTCCAGAATCCTGCACTGCTTACGAACATCAAACATGTTTTCGACACGCAGTCGTCCACGCTCACCAAAAG
>JBFHVK010000447.1:0-2037 GCA_041589615.1 Gammaproteobacteria bacterium
GTCGCTCACATCCTCTGAGCTCGTTGAATTTTCGTAAGGCGCAACCTTTGAAACGTCATCAAGAGCGTAAAGTTTACTTGTGATCGAGTCCATCTGGTTTGATGATGCTATTGATACACCTTTGGAGCGGGTCACCCTAAATGAGGCGTTTGATTGTGAGTCCTGGCCAGTAACGTTAACGCCGGTATTTGTAAACGAAGTCCAACCACCAATGACGGTATCAATACTAGTTACCGTGCCATCATCAGGCTCAACAGAACCCTGTACTGTACAAGTTGCGGTAACTTCGACAGTGCCATCATCGCCAATGGTGTAAGCATTATCAATTGTCCACGACTGATCGCCCGAGACTACCGCGCCGAGAGTAATGATAGTGCCAGGTGTTCCGGTACAAGTACCAACGATTTGCGAATAAGTACCATCCTCGCGACTGGCACCAGTTAGCGATCCGATAATGTTCAACTGAGTATCGCGAGCCTTTGCTGGGTCCTTCGAGTTCCACGCCTCGACGAAAGCTTCACATATCTGTCGATAGTTTTGCGCGTGATAAGCATTCATATACCCATCAAATGTCGATGGGTCCGTGTTAAAGTTGGGATCTATTTCGAGACACTTATTGACAATCTCCTCGTAAATCTCATTTTCGGTGAGGATTGTCACGCCCTCGTCACTGTAAGTAATAAAGTCAGTCATTACTCTTTGTCCTCGTCATCGTCAAATATTGTCGAATCGTCATCATCGTGCGCAAAATCAAGCAGGTCACCCGCTTCCGACTTGGCCAGTTTATCTATTGCGCCTTCCTCAAACTGATATTCCTCTCCAGACTCGAGCTCCCGTTGTACCTGTGAGCGCATGATGATCCCGTCCTCGAGGTAGATTGATGCCTTTTGCGCTTTAAGCAATTGCTCTTGCGCAATCTCGACACCGTTTAAGTCTTCGATAGGATTCCATTCGAAATCGTAATCATCAGGCATAAATCCGAGGCTGGAGCGAATAATAACTTCATCCAGCTTGGCCATTGGGCGCTCGAGTCTCTCTTGATGCCCCACAATGTTTGCGTTGTAGTTTTTTCGATCTCCTTCGCCGGTAGCTGACAACCCAGACGCGCTAACCCCAAAGATTTTTGTCATTGGCATTCTTGCGGCGCCGGCTATCCAGACCATAAACACCTCTAACAATGGCGACACGCCTGATAATTGCAGAGTATGACGATCAAGCTTTTCCTCACTGTCCAGTAATGCCATGTTGATGGAGGACTTCATCAGGCTAAAAATCTCATATCGCTTGGTTATCTGATCGTCTTGGTCAGTTGCGATACGGTCGAACAAGTCATCTTTGGTGATCACATCAAGGTTGGCCTCTTGCATAAGCTCGGCAAGCCCGCCTTTTGATGCCACTGCGTCGTTAACGTCGTCGATAACTCGGCGTAGCTCTGAGTCTCCCCACCCGAAGTTAATACGAGCCTGTCGCTTTGGTAGCTCAGCTCCTTGAAAGAACGCGATGTGACTGCGATGAATCCTCTGCGAACCACCGTTAAGAGTAAAATACTCTGGGCGCATATAGTCATCACTGAGCAAATCATAAGTATTGATATCACCACTCGCCACTAGGTCGTAACGGTCAAAAGTCAACAGCCGTTTTAAGCTGCCTTTTTTGATTTTGTTGGGGTCAAATGGCTTTTCCAGATCTTGGTTGCTAATAATCACCACGCCAGCACCGCCATATAGCCTAGCCCACTGACAAGCCTCTCTTACGGTTGACTTTAGGTGATAATCCCTTTCCGCGCGCTGAATTTCCTCGGCGTGCTTAGATCGAACTGTTCGCCATTTTTTGACGATATCAAACGCAAACTCATTGACGATGGCGGCCGCAATCCAATTGCTCTGGTAAATAGCGTCTAGCTCACCGAAGCTGATAAGGCTTTGTGACCACTGATTGTGAGAGCGCTTTGACTTGCTAGTACCAAGGCCAGAGGCGATGTTAAACAGCCCGTCCTTTGATATCTCGGTCCTGGATGACGGGACAATTATCCCGCTA
>JBFHVK010000448.1:0-2035 GCA_041589615.1 Gammaproteobacteria bacterium
ACCAACTTGCTAGTGTCGAAATCAACTTTTTTGCTCGCTTTCATGCCAGACATTGCAACCATGGCAAAGTCTTGCTTTCCTGACTCAACCTCATCAATCAAACCATAACTAAGAGCCTCTGCCGCATCAAGATACGTCTCATCCGCTAGTAGTTGTGACAGTATATCACGATCCATGCCAGATTTACCAATATATAAGTCAATCAACATTACTTCCATTTTATCCAAAGTATCGGCTTGTCGTCGCAGATCTTCACTATTTCCGCCAGACATGCCCCATGGACGATGTATCATCATAATAGAGCTAGACTCTTTCATGATTACGCGTGTTCCAGCCATCGCAATTACAGACGCCATAGACGCGGCAAAGTCGATTTCCATCGTAACAGAGCCTTTAAATGCCTTTATTGCGTTATATATCGAAAAGCCCTCTAAGACATCACCACCGCCAGAGTTAATAATAAAATGAGCATCATCAGTAGAATCAAGATAAGCCGATACGCTATCAGCCATTATATCCCAACCAACAACACCGTCTAATCTAAATTTCTTCATCTTCTGCACCACTCTCTTCTGTTGCTTCTTTAATTACTGGCTCTGTTTGCTTGCCGCCCGCATTAAGCGAGCCGTTCAAGTAAATATCGTCTCCACCTTCTTTATCCGGCAACCCTTCCATATTCCGAGCTTCGTTTGGTGTGAGCTGGCCAGAGTTAATCGCTGTTGAGTTAGCTACCATTCGTGTTTGTCGGTCAGCGCGTAACAACGAGTCAAAGTCAAACTCAATCTCGTAAGTGCCCCAATCTTCACGCGGAATTAAGTGGCGTGTCATGCTCGACTCTATGCGCTCTAAGTAAGGCTTTAGATTTAATTTGTAGAAACCTGTTACCAATTCACCGATACCAGAACCCCAAACCGTAGATCCTGCCGTGTCATTAATCAGAACTGAAGGAACACCCATAAAGCGGGCAATATCCTCTACGCTAAAACGTCTTGACTCGAGTAACTGCATATCAGCAGGACTAAGACCAATTCTCATAGCGTCAACGCCAGCTTCAAGAACTGGAACCGTATCACCGCCCACAATATCTTTTGCAATCCCATTTTTGAACATAGTCCTTTGCTCTGGCTTTAAAACTTTATCTGTTTTAAGTACCGTGCCCATGTTGCCGCCATTCTTTGCTATCTTGCCAGTTCTTGCATTCTCAGCAAGACCAACACCCAAAGCTTGTCGCGCATAAGCTAATGGAGACATACCAACGACACCATTACCGAATAGTCGTATATGCCACATGTTTGACTCAGAAATAATGCGAGTCATGAAATTAAGACCTGTGTACTTGTACTTTATACTGCCATCTGACTGCAATTCCACTTCCATTTGTGACGACATTAGGGGCATAAAAGAAACAATACCGCGCGGAGTTCTCTTTATCTCAATATATGCATTGCCATCAGTGACAAGATTTAACATTAATGTTTCGAAAAACTCTGTTCTTGTTTGATAACGGTTTGGCTGAAAGTTTATTGTGCGATAAAGCATATACTCGGTATCTATCTTTCTAGACCCGTCTGGCATTTTCTTAACGCAGCGTATAGGCATTGAGCTAACAGTTTCAGACAATAATCGTGCAGATGCCCAAAATGCGCTTTGAGTCATAGCCGTGTCAAAAGTTACACGTGCAGCTGATTCTTCGTTGTATGATGATGGTGCGGAATCCTGATAACCTTCCTTTCGAGAGTTACCAGAGCTATTCGAGCCTGAAAAGAAATTATACCAAGCCATTTTAGAAACTCACCGAAATTTGATTATTTAAAAAGTCGTCTAGACTAGCAGCGTCGTCATTCATGTATCGATTCATTGCCATAATTAAAGCCACCGCCCCATCTATTTTATTTTCATCACGATCTTTATTAGGGAATACGTTATCTTTCTTGTCTAGTTTGGCTGTTACGTTTGATAGCATCCAAGTAAAAACAGGATCGCCGTTGTGGATTATTCTTTTTTCTCGAATCAATCCGTCTAGCTGCTTCATTGG
>JBFHVK010000449.1:0-2022 GCA_041589615.1 Gammaproteobacteria bacterium
CCTTTGCATTTGGCACAGGCAAAGTCAGCGTACTAGGTGGCTTCGCAAGCGCAATTTCACTTGGCGTAGTTGCACTTATGATGATTAGTGAGTCACTACAACGTCTGTTTAATCCCAGTGTTATCAGTTTTAACGAAGCCATCTTTGTAGCCGTCCTGGGTCTCATAGTTAATATTATTAGCGCTTTCCTACTGATGGATCATCACCATCATCATGAAGATGGCCATGACCATGACCATGAACACCATCATCATGATCACAATCTAAAAGCAGCGTATTATCATGTTCTTGCCGATGCATTTACATCCATACTGGCCATTGTTGCTCTACTCTGCGGTAAATACTTCAACTGGACATGGATGGACCCGATAATGGGTATTGTTGGTGCAATAATTATCAGCCGCTGGGCTTATGGACTCATTAGACAAACAGCACCAATTCTACTTGATGAAAGTATTGACCAGGACTATCAAAAATCTATTTGCAAGGCGATTGAAGATGATGGTGAAAATAAAGTTTTTGACTGCCATATATGGAAGGTCGGTCCCGGACATTACGCCATCATACTGGCTATAGTAACCCATAATCCAAAAGAGCCTTCCTATTACAGAGATCTGCTGACAGACTATAAAAAGTTATCACATATAACAATTGAGGTTAATCGTTGCAATGATGATGGTAACGAGTGCTAGCTTTCTATAATCAGATAGAGATTGGTGCTTTTATATGTGGATGAGCTTCATAGTTTAACAACTCAAAATCTTCGTATGTGAAATCAAATATATTTTTCACTTCCGAATTCATTTTAATTGTTGGTAAGTCATAAGGTTCTCTAGCCAGCTGTTCATCAACCTGCTCGAGATGATTATTATAGAGATGCGCATCCCCAAGTGTGTGCACAAATTCACCCGGTTTCAAACCTGTAACCTGAGCGACCATCATCGTCAGTAAGGCATAGGATGCTATATTGAAAGGGACTCCAAGGAATATGTCAGCACTTCGTTGATAGAGCTGGCATGATAGCTTTCCATCAGCAACATAGAACTGAAAAAATGCATGGCAGGGAGCCAGTGCCATGCGACCCTGAGCCACATTTTCCTGTGGACTTATAGATTCATCTGGCAAATCAGCTGCATTCCACGCTGAAACGATAATACGACGACTGTTTGGCTTGGTTTTAAGTAAATCTATTATCTCGGCAATCTGGTCTATATGCCTGCCATCGGGTGCTGGCCAGTTACGCCACTGGTAGCCATAAACTGGCCCGAGATCACCTTTTTCGTCTGCCCATTCATTCCATATACGTACACCATTATCCACGAGATATTGAGTGTTCGTTTCACCTTTTAGAAACCATAGTAGCTCATGAATAATAGACTTAAGATGACATTTCTTGGTTGTTACCAGAGGAAAGCCTTTAGATAAATCAAATCTCATCTGGTAGCCAAAAACCGAGATGGTACCTGTGCCTGTACGATCACCTTTTTGCACGCCATTTTCTTTTACATGACGCATTAAGTCTAAATACTGTTTCATAAACGACCTGCTGTAGATTTTCTATAGGACAGAATAAGAATGACAATACCAAATAACACCATGGGTATTGATAACTGCTGGCCTTTCGTCATCCAGTCAAACATAACATACCCCAGATGAGAATCTGGCGTCCTGAAAAACTCGGTTATAAATCTAAAACCACCATAACCGATCATAAACACACCACTCACAGCCATTGTTGGACGTGGCTTACGTGAGAATAAAAACAGTATAATAAATAATAGAACGCCTTCTGTCAGCGCCTGATACAGGGATGATGGGTGTCGCGCAATGTGGTCACCATAATCCATGGCCCAGGGTACTGCAGAGTCTACCGGGCGCCCCCATAATTCTTTATTTATGAAATTACCCAGTCGACCAAATCCAAGCCCCAGCGGAACCATCGGTGCAATAAAATCACTTACCTGGAAAAAGCTACGTCCGGTTTTTCGGCCAAACAGATAGAGTGCCAGGAAGACCCCGAGC
>JBFHVK010000450.1:0-2018 GCA_041589615.1 Gammaproteobacteria bacterium
ATGGGTGAAGAAGACGGCCACGGCGCTGAAGGCAAGCTGGACATGGATCAGCTGCTGACTGGTGTTGATGAAGCGGCAGATTTCGTTGCACAAACTGGTGTTGACGCACTGGCAATTGCCATCGGTACTTCACACGGTGCATACAAGTTCACTAAACAGCCAGACGGCGAAATCCTGCGTATCGACCGCATCCAGGAAATCCACGCCAAGCTGCCTAACACTCACCTGGTTATGCACGGTTCTTCTTCAGTACCTCAGGACTGGTTGGAAATCATCAATAACTACGGTGGTGACATGGGCCAGACTTACGGTGTACCTGTTGAAGAAATCGTACGTGGTATCCAGTCTGGTGTTCGTAAGGTTAACATCGATACTGACCTGCGCATGGCATCTACAGGTTCTGTACGTAAGCACCTGGCTGATAACCCTTCTAACTTTGACCCACGTAAATTCCTGAAAGAATCTACTAAGGCAATGAAAGAAATCTGTAAGGCACGTTACGAGTCATTCGGCTGTGCAGGCCAGGCAGACAAGATCAAGCCAATCTCTCTTGAGAAGATGGTTGATTTCTACAAATAATTGAGCGATCAATATTTGTAATAAAAAAGGGGGGCAATTGCTCCCCTTTTTTTATGTAAAATTTAAAAGAGAAAGATGAAGAGAAAAAGAAAACGCTAAAAACGCGAATGAACGCCAATGTACGCAAATAAAAGCAAAAGATAAACACAGTGCAGTGCGCCGTAGGCGCACTAACAAGTACAATAGCGTTTATTTGCGTATATTCGCGTTTTTAGCGTTTTCTTTTATAGTTTCTTTATTAATAGATCTGCTATTTAGAAGTATGCGAACTATCCGCCAGGTGTGATAGATACAGTGCCAGGCCTATGAGTGCAATACCTGCTGAGAACAATAATAGATCCATCGGCGTGGTGAATTTCATCTTCAGGGCAAACTCGAAAAATTTTACAATCAGAATCATCAGGATGACTTTTGCGAGACGTGCCTTAAGGTCATCCAGGCTATGAATCACCAGTACTTTTGAAGCATTGTCCGCATCTTCAGCATGATCGATTTTGCTGATAAACAGTTCGTACAGGCCCATTGCAAAAATGAGTAACACAATGGCAAGCAGGTAGCCGTCAATCAGTTCAACCACATGAGTGATGGTGGCACTACGTAAAACCAGTCGCTCCTTACCTTCCAGTGAAGCGTAATCGCCCAGGTGGCTCACCATATATATTGCATCGATAGTTGCCATATAAAACAGTGCAAGGCTGGAGATTAAACTGAGGAAAACAGCAGCCAGTACAACCAGGCGACTTTTCCAGAGAAAATTTTCAAAAAATAGTTCAAGAGATTTCATACAACAACCTGTTTTGAATAAAAAGTGAGCAGGGAGTATATTACCCGTAGTTTTTCAAATTGAAAGCACAACAAAGGGCCGATTATGCTGGAAAAAATGGTGCAATGGACGGGTGAACTATCAGGCATTCTGTGGGGAAGCTGGATAACACTGGCAGTGTTGCTGGGAGTTGGCCTGTACCTGACGCTACGACTCGGCTTCGTGCAGCTAAGGGGCTTCAGGCATTCCGTGCACATCATACGCGGTAAATATGCGAGTAAGGATGACCCTGGTGATGTGAGTCATTTCCAGGCATTAGCAACGGCATTATCGGCGACGGTGGGTACCGGTAATATCGCCGGTGTGGCAACTGCAATCTCACTGGGTGGTCCCGGTGCATTATTCTGGATGTGGGTGACCGCCATCCTCGGTATGGCAACCAAGTTTACCGAGAGCACACTGGCACTGAAATTTCGTGAGATAGATGAGCACGGTGTCTCCGGTGGCCCGATGTATACACTGTTACATGGCCTGAAAATGAAACGCACGGCAATAATGTTCGCGATGTTTGCGGCCATTGCCTCGTTTGGTATCGGCAACCTGGTGCAGGTGAATTCAGTGGTCGATGGCCTGGTATTTATCGAGCCGGGTATTCGAGATTACAGCTGGCTGGTAG
>JBFHVK010000451.1:0-2018 GCA_041589615.1 Gammaproteobacteria bacterium
AAGTTCTTTATTTGGGGGAAAGTTAATACCACGCAATCATTTTTAAGATCGTTTTTGTTAGAATCCATTTGTTAGGTTCCTTTCGCTAGTCAGGGGCTTAACACGGGGCCAGGCTATTGGCGTAGTCTGGCCCTACCTTTTTGCCTAACTAGGAACGCGGGGGGGGGGTAATGGATATTTAGATGGATGGCTAAAATAGGGGTGATATTCGTAATAATTAATATAGAGAGAATCGCCCTCTGTTTTTGTCGAGGGAATATCAAGGGAAACTATATGCGCCTCATCCAGAGGCTGCAAATCAGGTAATTCTAATCTTTTAATACAGTTTTTTGGGTCGTCAGAAAACAGGCAGTGTTCTATCCCTGCTGCGAAATAATCGAAATTTTTTACATCCCCAATGTTAAAATAGAATAACAGGGTAACACAGATAATCCTTACCACTTTACAGCCTGAATCTTATTATTGTTATGACAATCTGTACTAGTTTAGTGCAAAATTCAATACCTTGTATGGGTGTTTTTCCCTATTAACTATCACAACTGCTAGGTTTATAAATGAAATTTATGACATTTTTGCTGGTTTTCGTGCCATTGGTTACACATGGAGGGGAAAGGGAATATGTTGAACAGTATTGTACGGGAATACCTAAGACGTTAGAGGACGGGACACGGGTTGACTGTTTAACAAGTCATTACGCTATAGAGTATGATTTTGCCTACAAATACCATGAGGCACTAGGTCAGGCATTACATTATTCGCGAATGACGAATAAACTGCCGGGAATCGTGCTAATTGTCGAAAAAACGGATGATTGTAAATATGTTGAAAGGATACGTTTAACCATTAACCATTTCTGGTTGCCGGTCAGGGTTCAGACTGTTGGGGTTAGTTGCTAATGCCGTTCATCGTGTAGTTTATTGATTACTACAAATACTATACCGATGCACGGTTCATATAATTATTAATGCTTTCGTATTCCTGTTTTTAACAGTAAAGTTAATATTTATTTAGGAGCGAAAAATGATTATAGAGTTTCCAAAATCAACCGATGTTTCAGAATGCTGTGATAATGATATTATCACCTTCCTAACGCTGTACCACGGTGTTTCTTTTGAATTTAAGTATGAAGATGGCTGTTATACCTCTGTATCTTGCAGCATAGAGAGGGCGCAAGATTACGAAAACCCAACAACAGAAGAAACGCTCGTTGCCTATGCTAGAAACATGTTTAACGATTTATATCAAAAAGTTAGGTTTAAAGACCTAAATTCGATTGCGGCGGCATTTATGAATTGCCACTACGATCAATTTGCGGCACAAAAACAAATGGATGCACTAGCTTGACCCTATAAAACGGTGGGCGTTTTACCTCCCTTGACTGGGAGGTTTTTATTTATCAGACCCATTCAGGGTACTATCGGCCCCATTGTGGGTACTCTCTATAATGCTCTCTAAAGTCTTTCTACGCTTATCTAATAGAATGATTTTCTCAAGTGTTTCGTCTGACACTGCTTGTAATTCAGCTTGATTAAGGACTTTTTCAGCCGGTATAGGTGGCGGTAGCGGTAAAGGCGGTTGGGCGCATACCTTAACATTATTACAGCTAGTCGTGGAAATCGTAAGAGCGAGGATTAGTATTAGTCTGCTCATCTTCCATACCTCGTATTAAGGCCTCTGTAGCCCTGTTAGATTGCTCTCTAGCGGCTTTCTCGTCTTCTAGCTCCTGCTCCTTTGCTTCTCGTTTTAAATGCTCCTTATCGCCCCTTAGAGACTGTATGACAACCGCCATAATGCCTATTAAACCTAATAGAATAGGTAGGGTCTTACTCTTAATCGAACTCAGGATATTTAACATTATTTGCCTCAATGTCTTTCTGTTTCCACTCCCTTGTTTGAAGTGCGCCGACTAGTAGAGCTACAGCCCCCGCAAATTCAGCAATGCTAAACGGGTCTTTACCTAGCCAGTAATTAGCTATTACCTGACCGACTATGACCATAAAGCCGCCCATAATCAGAAA
>JBFHVK010000452.1:0-2017 GCA_041589615.1 Gammaproteobacteria bacterium
AAATGCGGTGTTATTACAGGCGGATGTAACACCGAATGATGAGCAGGATAAGTCTCTCTACAAGCACTTTAATATTATTGGCCCCCCTGCCATTATTTTTTATGACAGTGAAGGCAATGAATTAAAGCCCTATCGAGTAGTTGGCTTTATGCCCGCAGATAAATTTAGCGCGCATGTAAAACAGGCAATTAAATAAACACTTCGAGCAGGCTCGATACATACAAGCAAAAGTGACTGATGAAAAATATTATACAATTCCTACTTGTGATAATTATTGCAGGTGGTGCAGGCTTCGGTCTGCAACGTTATCTACAGGAAGACGATCGCCAGTTAGCGCCAATTATTCCTAAAGCGGTTAATAACAATGTTATTGGCCTGCAACGCCCGGCCTTTGAACTACAGGATACCGAAGGAAAATTACGCAATATCGATGAATGGAATGGCAAGGTATTACTGATAAATTTCTGGGCCACATGGTGTCCACCCTGTAAGAAGGAAATGCCGGCATTTATTGAATTACAGGAGCAATACGCTCAACAGGGTTTTCAGGTAATTGGTATTGCACTGGATGATGCGGATTCGGTGAGTGATTTCGCTGACACACTGGGCGTAAACTACCCACTAGTGATAGCAGAATACGCAGGCATTGATCTATCACGTAAATATGGCAACCATGTCGGTGCACTTCCATTCAGCGCCTTTGTCGATCGCGAGGGAAAAATTAGCCTCACTCAAACAGGCGAGTTATCGAAAAAACAGGTTGAAGATATAATCAAACCCCTGCTCGAAAACAGCAAATAGCCAAATCATTTTTACAGAAGTAGCATCGTGTCACTCAACCAGATTAAATCAGCCCTGTATTCACTTTTTTTAACCAACCTGTTTGGCTTTAAATTACGCAAAACCAGCGATGTAATAGAAAAGACCCGACTTCGACTGGAGTACTCGGAAACACTTCTTTCAAGACTTAATATAAGTATCGAAACAGAAGGCACTGAAAAAATCGAACAGGGTGGGCAATATCTTATCATTTCAAATCATAGAAGTATTATTGACCCGCTGATCATTGAAATTGCATTCAAAGGCAAGGACATTCATGGTCTATGGGTTTCTAAAAAAGAACTCTACAATTCTTTTTTCTTCGGAATATTCACACGTAATGCTGGCACGATACTGCTCGACAGAGACTCAAAACAGATGAGCGCATTTTTCAAGGAGATCAGGGAAAATGTTAAGCAGGGACATTCAATTAGTATATTCCCCGAGGGCACTCGAAACACAGGCGATGAACCTCTCTCATCCTTCAAGGAAGGTTCACAGATTATCGCAATGAAGAACCGCCTGCCGATATTACCAGTTTTCATCAAAACCAATGCGAACAGCGTATTAATGGATGCAATTAAAAACAACACCCAAAATCTAAAAATTCACGTAAAAATTGGTGATGTAATAGATTACAAAGATCGCAGCATGAGCCTTGAAGAAGCTTATAGAAAACAGTTTACAATCTAGCCAGACTCAACACGATCATCATTTTCGCTTCCCATACCGGGTAGCCATTGCTGCATTACTTGATGAGCCATAATAATTCCTGTCACTAGAAAACTATTTCCCTAAAGAACTGCTTTATCATCCAGATGGAGTATCAAGCACTGAAAGTAGAACACAATTTCCAGCGCTAACTTGTCGTTATAACCCTATTTCACTAGTCTGCTACCCTTGCCAGGGGACTACAGGCAACACCATATCTGCTTCGACCTGGCATTTATAAATACCCCAGAAAAGCCAGCTTAAATGACAATGACCGGACTGATAGATGAATTAACGCACTATAATAGTGCAGCCAAGGGTGTGAAGAAGGTCAAAACCTGCATAAAAATTGCTGCGATCTCCAGTGATTTAGCCGGTATTTACTCGAATCCTGTAGACATCATCAAGAATTAGTTGCACAATTCGACTTAGATTAATAGCAGCAGTAGTATAATAATCTTCATGGCACAAATTCTCGTCCTTAACG
>JBFHVK010000453.1:0-2015 GCA_041589615.1 Gammaproteobacteria bacterium
ACGCCCAGGAAAGTATCGCAGCTGCGCTGGTATAATTGACACGACAGAGCACGCTCAGGCTTATTGTCGCCCAGCCAAATGTCATCATATACAGCATGTTCGAGCTGAGTCAGTGGACGCGTGTAGAACTGAAACATCACGTGACAGGGTGGTAATGCCATTTCACCTGATTCAACATCCGCAACATTCCAGGCAGAGACAATCATGCGACGGTCGTCTGGATTGATTTTCAGTTGGTTGATTACGTTTTGCAGTTGATCGATCTTGAAATTGCGCGTGTACCAACCAATACCTTCGCCACCCAAAACAAGCTCACTTGCAGGCCAGCTACGCCACTGATGACCATAAATAGGCCCAAACGTGCCATCTTCCTTCACCCAGTCGTCCCATATTTTACAATTATGCTGATGAAGAAAATCTATATTTGGATTGCCCTGAATAAACCAAAGTAATTCTGTCAGGATCATCTTGAACGATGTGTGCTTTGTCGTCAGAAGTGGAAAGCCTTTCTTCAGATCAAAACGCATTTGATGACCGAACACAGAGCGTGTGCCTGTACCGGTTCGATCACCCTTGTCAACACCGTTGTTCATGATGTGTTGAAGCATGTCGTGAAATTGTTGCATTTTGTACCTACTTTGTTGGTGGAGATGGGACTTCAGCTACAGCAACGCCAAGCTGAGATAGAAGAACGTCAATTTTGCTATTGAGTGCCTTTATGTCAGTCTTTAGTTGGTCGATTCCATCATTGTTTGGACGGTCTACGCTAACAGCTTTCGCCTTTGTAACTGGCGATACCTTTGTCACTTTCTGATTGGTGTATTCAATCAGCTTTTTAGCTAGATGCTTACTTGGATTGCCAGCCTTCCATTTGAACGGCTTCTTCGAACGATCGATAATGCCAACCTCTTCTGCACAAGCGATAGCACTTTTATTGATGCCATGCGCTTCACACAGTTCGGATTGTTTGAATGGCTTGCCACTCGACACCTTTACAAAAAGATCAGATAAAAATACATGGTAGCGATTGATAGTAGCTGGTTGCGCCTTCATAGTGTCCTCGCATAGTTAGTGTTGTTGTTGATAATTACTTATTGTCGGAAAGTACGAGTTTGTTGAACTCCTCTATTCCAGCAACGCCGCGAATCTTCTGCCTAAGCTCGTGTTCCGATACATAAATAAAGCGATTAACAAACTTTTGTGAGTCTGCCTTTATCTCTGGAACTGTTGAGTTCTTAGTAACTCGCGTAAACGCTGTTTCCACAGCCTCATTTATCGCACTCTCTGTGCGTAAGCCCGAGCTGCGTAAAGTCGTTTTATACACGATGATCAATTTAACTTTGATTGGCGCGCCATCACCGGTAACAGCTGTTCCATTCCAGCGCATCTCATCTCTTACAGGTAGATTTAAGTCAAATGATTGTGAACTTGGACGTTTAAATCCACCAATCGGCTCAGCTACCGTTGGAAGTGTTACAAGTGAAGCACATAGACCAATAATTAATGCTAGTTTTTTCATGACATTCTCCTCGTGTTGTCAGTGTGTATGTATGTATTATGAAACTAAGTCATAGGTAAGTATAGTCACCCATGACTTAGTTTCTCAGGTAATTTAAGCGACGGCTTCTTTGTCTTCAGACGCAGAGTTCGTGCCGAAATCGGTCGGACAGGCGCCACCTGCACAGTCGACATGCTCTTTGCCGATGTCTTCCTTTATCGAACCTTCATTCTGAATAGCCTGACGAATAACCTCATACTCGTGCTTACTAATCATCTCTTCAGGTTGATACTCATAGGCGGACGCATCCGTTTGAGGCATTACCGAGCAGCAGCGAATGGTTGACTGACCTTCAATCAACGTCCGCTTAAACTCGTCGTAGCTAACCTCTTCAGGATTGTACTTCAGCGTGTACGACACCTGATTGCCAGTTTCCTTACGCAATGAGCGACCTCTTTCATCCACGCCGTGAATCCAGTATTTCTCTAACAGGCGCAGATATTGATACTGTTCTTCC
>JBFHVK010000454.1:0-2009 GCA_041589615.1 Gammaproteobacteria bacterium
CCCCGCAACGTAGGCACTCTCGATAAAGATGCTACAAACGTTGGCACGGGCATGGTAGGCGCCCCGGCCTGTGGAGACGTGATGCGTCTGCAGATCCAGGTGAGTGATGATGGCGTGATCGAAAATGCCGTATTCAAAACTTACGGCTGCGGTTCAGCTATTGCCTCGAGCTCACTGGTGACCGAATGGATGAAAGGCAAGACCCTGGAAGAAGCGAAAGCGATCAAGAATATGGACATCGCCGAAGAACTGGCGCTGCCACCGGTGAAAGTACACTGCTCGGTACTGGCGGAAGATGCGATCAGTGCAGCGGTTGAAGACTATATGAAAAAGAAAGGTAGTTAAGCGCATATCGTTTTTAAGCAGGTAATTTCGTACACGCGATAAACTTGCATTATTTTTCTGATATATAAAAAACCGGATTTAAAAATCCGGTTTTTTTTCGCATAAAATTACATATGTAGTTTTAAATAATTATGTTCTGCAACGGGCTGATAGGTTTTATAGCAATACTATAATTTCAGTCCTCGTATAAAAGCTTACGAGTTATAGGCAATATCTCAGAGTCAGGAAGCTATGTTGTGGTTGCTATCCTGCTTGTTCATATGAAAATAGAAGTGCGTAGGAAAAATTCCCATTTGCGCTCTATTTTCTAGTTGATTTCGATTCAATGAATCATCTCGCCTATTAAAAAATAAAAAGATATGTATAATTTCTTCCTGTAATGCATATAGTGTAATTACGGTGATAGATAAAGCCTATGTGCTCAGAATAATAATAAACTAAATAATAAATCTATAAGGGACTATATTAGCTATGAATCTTTTGTCGTCTGCTCGTCGTTCAATTACCCGTTTGTTATGTCTCTCAGGTTTATACCTGATTGGTTTTCCAGCACTAGCAGTGCCTTTGCCACCAGCTGGAGCTCTGATATTTCCCGATATTGAACTGCAGTCATGTTTTGATGAGCATGTAATTGCTAACGGATGGACGACAACAGAAGAAGTAACCTCGCTTTTATGTCCCGGTCGTAACATTGAATTGCTGGAAGGCTTGCAGGAATTTGTAAATCTGGCTGAACTGGATTTAAGCAATAACCATATCTTTTCTGCATATCCTGTTGATAGATTGATGCAACTAAGAAAGCTGAATCTGAGTCAAAACAGGCTGATTGATATATTTTCATTACAAAACCTGTATGGATTAAACCAGTTAAATTTGTCCGGTAACATCAGACTCGATCCCTCACAGGTTAAGCAGATCATCTTTAATAACCCTGGTCTTACTCATCTAGGTGTGGCAAATATTCCAATGTCTGAATTTTCTGGACGAATATTAAACTGGTTACCACCTACAGGGCCAGCAGGTGAATTTGATTTCATAGAGCTGGATATTAGTTATACAGGTGAAGTCATAGATGCTTCACCACTCAGGTTCTATAGTAATTTACGCGTAATTAAGTTTGCCGGAAATGAACTGGTCTCAGCAGCATTCGTTGATTCTCTGTTACAACTGGAAGTTCTCGATTTAAGTCAAAATAGACTTCTGGATATTTACTCATTGCAGATGATACATGGATTGCGCGAATTAAATCTATCGGCTAATCGATACCTTCAGCCGCTAGAAGTGAGTAATGCTATACAGGCTAATCCTGGTCTCACGCATATCAATATTGCAGATATTAATATGCGTGGACTAAGCTGGTTACCACCACGTGGTGCTTTTGGAGAATATGATCTACTTGAGCTGGATATTAGTAATACCGGGAGTTTTCAAAATCTGGATGCAGTTACTCAATACACAAATCTACGCGTACTTAAAGCGGCAAGTAATAAACTGCAGACTCTCTGGGCACCGGGTCAGCTTATACAATTAGAAGTTATCGATCTGAGTGATAATTCTCTATATGATGTTTATCCGCTAGAAATGTTAACCCAGTTAAAGCAAATAAATTTATCGGCAAACCAGCAGGTGAATCCGGGGCAGGTTATACGGATAGTACAGGCAAA
>JBFHVK010000455.1:0-2009 GCA_041589615.1 Gammaproteobacteria bacterium
ACCCATGTACACTTCCTGCTCTTTGGATTCCTTGATAACCTTTGTTTTGGGATAGAGGTCTTTGTCAAAAATAGTCAGACGCATAACAACGCGAAGTGGTGCAGCGTACGTCATACCTCTCAGCTGACACTCTTTCACATCAAAAGTGGGTGTACCCAGTCGATATTTAACATACTCAAGCTGAACATGACCCGAGTAGCTAACGATTGGAAACACAGATCCAAAAGCACCGTGTAAACCAGTTTCTTTACGGTCCTTCTCTTTTCTGTCTTCCTGTAAAAATCCTCGATAGGAATCGATCTGCATCGATAACAAAAATGGCACGTCGAGAATTGGCGGGCGTTTACCGAAATCCTTGCGGATACGTTTTTTCTCGGTAAAAGTATAGTCCATCGGAGTTCCTCACAATGTAAGTGTCACGAAAGGCATGTTTACCAGCTCATGCCAGGAGCTTTATATCTTGTACCCCACCCGGGGCAACCCTGTTAAGGGTCTTTTTATTACAGCCTGTAGGCTGGTGAAAGAGATCTCTTATTTACAGCAGAAATATCTTTGATCAAACCACAGTTAAAAACTCATTTCATACAAGCGGGAAAAGGCCGGTGAATAAATTCACCAGCCTTATCACCAGGCAATGTAATAATTGCCGTGCAACCAGGTATTACTTCAGTTCTACCGCTGCACCAGCTTCTTCAAGCTGCTTCTTCAGATCTTCAGCTTCTGACTTGGAAGCGCCTTCCTTAACAGTAGCAGGACAACCTTCTACCATTTCTTTCGCTTCTTTCAGGCCAGCGCCTGTGATACCACGAACGGCTTTGATAACTGCAACTTTGTTTTCGCCGAAGCTAGTCATCACAACATCAAACTCGTCTTTTTCAGCAGCGGCTTCGCCACCAGCTGCAGCAGCAGCAGGAGCAGCAGCAACAGCTGCAGCAGCTGAAACGCCGAATTTCTCTTCCATTGCTTCGATCAGGTCAACAACTTCCATCACTGACATGTTAGCAATTGTGTCCAGGATATCTTCTTTAGATACTGCCATGGTTATTCTCCAAAAATATAATCGTTAAATCGTAAACACTAACTGAATAGGTGCTATGCCTGTTTTGCGTCTTTGATAGCCGCTACAGTACGAACCAGCTTGCCAGGTACTTCGTTCAAAGTACGTGCAAGTTTCTCTGTAGGCGCCTTCATTACCGACATCAACATGCTGATAGCCTGATCTTTAGTTGGCATACTGGCCAGACGGTCAAGCTCATTAGCAGCGAGCATTTCGCCACCAATCGCAAGCATCTTTGTAACCAGCTTATCGTGATCTTTTGCAAAGTCCTTAACAAGACGAGCAGCAGAACCAGGATCTTCCTGTGAGAAAGCCAGCAGTAGTGGACCTACTAAACCGTCTTTCAGACATTCGAACTCGGTTCCTTCAAGAGCACGGCGAGCCAATGTGTTTTTTACAACACGCAGATAAACGCCACCGTTACGCGCATTTGCACGTAACTGTGTCATTTCATCTACAGTCAGGCCATGGTATTCAGCTGCAACAACTGAATGAGCCTCAGCGGCAATCGCACTTACCTCAGCAACAATGCTTTTCTTGTCTTCAAGATTAAGAGGCACGTGTATTACTCCCGTTTCGGTTGGAGCATGGTGTATCTACGCTGGCAAAACCAGTCGACAATACCTCATGTCCAGCCAAGTACTAAAGCAAAGCAAACGTGTCACCACCCTGCTTTGCCACCTGCGGTGTATTTTTCCTGCATTCACAGAATAAATTCACCATCTGCGTGAGACTCCAGCCTTCCCTACCGAAGATTAAGCCAGGCATGTTTGCCCAAGCTCTCACGGTCTTTGACGACACCGACGACTCGGCTAGTCAAATTCTTTCCCACTGCTTAAAAAGTAGTGGAGCTGGCCAGGCATCCCGCCCGACCATTTATACTATTACTTCAATGCATCCAGAGTAGATGTATCGATAGCCAGACCAGGACCCATAGTTGATGACACAGTCA
>JBFHVK010000456.1:0-1979 GCA_041589615.1 Gammaproteobacteria bacterium
AATTCTTTGGCTTTCGTGGGGTGAATTATGAGTGAATTGATTTTCAAGTACAGGGTGGCATCTTCATTCATATTGATATGGACAATAGCCTTAGTGACTTGGGTTACATATCAGGTATTTGAAAACATAACATTGATTACTATGCCAGTTGCAAGCGCACTGGCCGCAGTGTTTGGACTTCCAGCGGTTGCAGTCGGGCTGTATAAGTGGAGAAGTGAAAAATGAAATTGATTGTCATAACGGTATTGTTGGGCATGGTATTGGCCGCATTATCTGGCATATTCTGGGCCGGTGACAGGCATGGCAGCAACAGAGTATTGCTCGAACAGTCAAAAATAATGGCTGAAGCAGATCAGGCCTGGCGCAAAGAGATTGAGGAAAAAAACAAAAAAACAGATCAGATCCAGATTGAATTGATCGCAGAAAAAAACAACATCAAAACCAGAATCAAGACAGTCGAAAAGCAGGTGATAAAATATGTTAAAGATGATACCAGCTGTAATTATACTCGTGGCGCTATCAGCTTGCTCAACCAAGCCTGGCATAGTACTGGAAAAGCCCTGCCCGAAAATACCGTTTTATCTGAAGCAGAAGCCGCAGAAGCCAGTACCATTGGACAGCAAGCCCTTATCGGAAAGCAGCTCGAATACGCAGAATGGTGCATAAGCCTTGAAGCGCAATTTGATAGCCTGGTTGATGCAACTGACAAGCTAGGTTACTAGAAATACTTCGCAGCGCCTATAATCAGTGTATATCCGTCACTATCTACAGTATATCCAGCATTAACTGATGTTTCTTTATTCAGGTACAGAGCGCCATCAAATGTAATATTGGTATTTGTTTCGCTTTCGATATTACTTCGGCTGATTTTGCCTGCCAATTCAACATCAGGCAGCATCATTGATCGAATACCAAAATAAATATTATTACCATCAGCATCATCACTGCCGACAAAGCTTCCATTTATGCTTGAATCAATATTGCCCTTTAAAAGATCAAAGCCAGCAATAAAATCACTTGAAGGCGTGATTGAGTTATGAACAAGCAGGCCGATTGAGCCAACATCAACATCGCCTTTATAGGTTAAATTACCTTCAGATACATCGGCAGATCCTGAAGCATAGCTTCCATTTATGGCGAAGTTATCAGAAACAGACAGACAGGCAGTGAAGCCTATCCCGTCACCTGTCATGTCCTGGGTGATGCCAGAAACATCAGTTCTGTATGTTTCATAGTTAATCGATATGCTGTTGTAGTTGAATGGCGTTGCAACGGCAGTATGCGACATCGCAGAAAATACGAGTGAATAGATAATATTTTTCATTTTTATAACGTCCTCATTGTTAGAACACTATATATATCATGGGGAATTAAAGTTATGCAATGAATATGTCGAATAACCAACTGTTCTGGCGCGTTTTTCACATTACCACCTAGCAATAGTGATAGTTTTAGTCTATATAACCTCATCGGGTGGTGTACACTATCTAAAAAGCGCGTATAACTACAAGAAAAAATGAGCGGTAACAGTGGTAAGATGGATTTGTTTGGCCCTGTGTTTATATGTTGATTTCGGGGACATTAAGAATTTAGATTATTATGCAGACCATATAGAGGACTGCTTATTTTCTGTTGCGCCTGATAAATGCCTAGACGACCTGGAAACGCCTGAACACATTCCAGAAGATACAAACACTAATACCCTTCCTGAGTTTGTATATCTATTAGATACACATCAAATACACTATATTAACAATTACGAATATTATAGCTATTTCTCGCACCCGTCAAAAGATCCAATTCCCCCCCCCACTCGTAAGTTAGGTTAAAGGTAGGGCCAGGCTACGCCAATAGCCCAGCCCCGTTGTTAAACCCCATACTACAAAGGCCTAACAAGTGAATTCTAACCCAAATGATAAAAAATGTTCTGTGTGCTTTCTCAAAACCGACAAGAAGTTGACAGAAAACAAGGAAAAAGA
>JBFHVK010000457.1:0-1970 GCA_041589615.1 Gammaproteobacteria bacterium
CATAGTCTGAATGCTCTGCTTTTGCTCTCCTATGTTGCGTTACGCCAGGGGGATTCTGTTGGTGTTTCAACTTTTAGTAGCGATGAACGTAGATGGGTGAAACCTGTTAAGGGTGTTGCTAACATTAATTCGTTGCTCAACGGTATTTTTGATCTGCAACCGGGTTCTGCTAGCCCGGATTATTCATCTGGCGCTAGAGACCTGTTGATGCGTCAACGTAAACGATCACTCGTACTTATCCTTACAAATCTTCGCGATGATGATTATGAAGATTTGCAACTTGCTGTTAAATTATTGAAAAAATACCATAAGGTGGTTGTTGCCAGTCTACAGGAACAGGCAATCGTTGACAGGCTTAATCAGCCTGTAGGGAATTTACAGGATGCATTGACGGTAGCATCTACACATGAGTATCTATCCAGGCGCAAATTACTTGTTCGCCAGTTGCGTAGTTATGGTGTAAATACTCTAGATGTACTTCCAGAAGACCTGGCTTTATCGCTTACCAACAGTTATCTTGAATTGAAGACGTCAGGTCAGATTTAATACAGGATTCTATGATTAAGTTTGCTGTATAAACTGTTGCTGATGTAAACTTCATTTATGTCTGATTCCCAACCTATTAGCTGGTCCTATATCTACAGCAGTGCGCTTAAATACAGAAGGCAACTGCTGCAGGCTAATTTTATTGCACTTTTCGCAGCTATTCTAAGTGCGCCTGTCCCTATGCTAATGCCTCTGCTGGTTGATGAAGTTCTGTTGCAGAAACCTGGCTTCCTTGTCGCTTCAATGAACCAGTATTTTCCTGACGCGTGGCATGGTCCAGTGTTCTATATAATGACAATTATGCTAGTGACTATTGTTTTGCGTCTTTTTTCCCTGTTACTCGCTGTATGGCAAACTCGTAAATTCACCCTTATTGCCAAGCAAATTACCTATCAGATACGAAAGAAATTACTCATCCATCTACAGTTCGTTTCAATGTCCGAATATGAAACTCTCGGTAGTGGTACAGTTGCATCTCACCTGGTTACTGATGTTGAAGCAATTGACAGTTTTATTGGTACAGCACTGGCGCGTTTTATAGTTGCTTCACTTTCTGTCATAGGTGTAGCCATCATTCTTCTATGGATTCACTGGCAGCTTGCCCTGTTTATTCTTATTATGAATCCTGTAGTCATTTATTTTACGACTGTAATGGGTCGTAAAGTTAAACATCTAAAACGTAATGAAAATTCTGCCTTTGAGTTATTTCAGCAATCACTGAGTGAAACACTGGATGCTATTCACCAGATCAGGGCTGCGAACAGGGAAAGACATTATATAAAACGTGTCATTGATAAAGCTCATAATGTAAAGGATCATGCATCAGCTTTTGGCTGGAAGAGTGACGCGGCTAACCGTATTTCTTTCTTTATATTCCTGGTTGGTTTTGAGGTGTTTCGTGCAGTCAGTATGTTGATGGTTGTATTTTCTGATTTAAGCATTGGCCAGATGTTTGCAGTTTATGCATATCTCTGGTTTATGATGGCCCCTGTACAGGAAATATTGAGTATCCAGTATGCATACTATTCGGCTAATGCAGCTATTCAACGACTTAACCATCTGTTAGTACTCACATCCGAGCCTCAATATGAGCATATTAATAATCCATTTGAAAATACACATACCGTAGGTATGACTGCAAAGAACATTCATTTCTCTTATCCTGAAGGTGAGCCTGTTTTAAATGGCCTGTCACTCGATATTAAGGCAGGTGAAAAAGTAGCACTGGTGGGTGCTAGTGGTGGTGGCAAATCAACTCTGGTACAGATTATTCTGGGTATGTATCGACCTGAGCATGGAGAGCTGTATTTCGATGGTGTTCCTGTATCACATATTGGTCTTGATGTTGTTCGTGATAACGTAGCAACAGTGCTACAACATCCTGCGTTGTTTAATGATACTGTTCGTAATAATCTAACTCTTGG
>JBFHVK010000458.1:0-1962 GCA_041589615.1 Gammaproteobacteria bacterium
GCCCCACCAGGTTACTGAATCCAATCAAACTCCGAATGCCGACGACAAATGCACGGCAGTCAGACAGTGGGGGCTAAGCCTCATTGTCGAAAGGGAAACAGCCCAGACCGCCAGCTAAGGTCCCCAAATCACAGCTCAGTGGGAAACGATGTGGGAAGGCATAGACAGCTAGGAGGTTGGCTTAGAAGCAGCCACCCTTTAAAGAAAGCGTAATAGCTCACTAGTCGAGTCGGCCTGCGCGGAAGATGTACCGGGGCTCAAACTGTGTACCGAAGCTGCGGCAGCATACTTGTATGCTGGGTAGGGGAGCGTTGTGTAAGCCTGCGAAGGTGTGTTGAGAAGCATGCTGGAGGTATCACAAGTGCGAATGCTGACATGAGTAACGATAAAGGGGGTGAGAGGCCCCCTCGCCGAAAATCCAAGGTTTCCTGCTCAACGCTAATCGGAGCAGGGTGAGTCGGCCCCTAAGGCGAGGCAGAAATGCGTAGTCGATGGGAAACAGGTTAATATTCCTGTACCTCTTTATAGTGCGATGGGGGGACGGAGTAGGCTAGGTCAGCCTGGTGTTGGTTATCCAGGTTTAAGATTGTAGGCAGAGAGCTTAGGCAAATCCGGGCTCTTAATGCTGAGAGTTGATGACGAGTTGCTACGGCAACGAAGTGATTGATGCCATGCTTCCAAGAAAAGCCTCTAAGCTTCAGCTATAAAGAGACCGTACCCCAAACCGACACAGGTGGTCAGGTAGAGAATACCAAGGCGCTTGAGAGAACTCGGGTGAAGGAACTAGGCAAAATGGTACCGTAACTTCGGGAGAAGGTACGCCGACTTTGGTGATCGGACTTGCTCCGTAAGCTGAGGTCGGTCGAAGTGACCAGGTGGCTGCGACTGTTTATTAAAAACACAGCACTCTGCAAACACGAAAGTGGACGTATAGGGTGTGACGCCTGCCCGGTGCCGGAAGGTTAATTGATGGGGTTAGCCCTCGGGCGAAGCTCTTGATCGAAGCCCCGGTAAACGGCGGCCGTAACTATAGATTGTTGTAGTTACGCAAATAAACTTGGCTATATGCTGGAAACTCCGGTGTATCCGCTGGTACTCGCTCAGATAGGCTGGGCAGTGACAATCCATGCGGTGCGGACAATCAGCAGGAAAGGCTTCTGGTATGACTTCACTAAACGTTACAGAAATTCCTGACAAGATCGGTTACTACCTTGCAGGTTTTGCCGATGGCGAAGGGAGTTTCAATCTGTCGTTTCGAAAACGCAAAGACTATTCAAATCCTTGGAAAGTCTCGTTGTGTTTCAACGTGTCGCAGAAAGACAGGGTAATCCTGGCTCTCTACAAGCGACATTTGAAATGCGGCACATTGCGGAGTCGAAAAGACGGCGTTTGGTACTACGAAGTCAACAATTTCACCGCGATTCGGAATAACGTCATTCCGTTCTTTGACAGGTTCGGATTTCTGTCTGCGAAGAAGAAACGCGATTTTGCGAAATTCAGGCAAATTGCTGCGTTGATTGCAGATGGACAGCACCTGAAAAGGAAAGGGCTGAAACGTATTCTCGATATCAGGAAGCAAATGAATGATGGTGGCGTCGGCCGTAGAAAATACGACGATGCTTACATTCTGAAGCAGGTGAAAACAGAAGAATCCTCAGAGACTATACGCCAGGCATGACTCGGACATTTAACCGATGTCGTCAGTCTGAGCATGATGAGATAGTCCGATCTGCATAGCGATATGCAGGGTTTATGTTCCTATGGAAGAAACTCGTATGAATCGTGCATACGAAGCTACTGCGTAAACCTAGCCGATCGACTTGTCGATCGGGGATAACACAGGATGAACGGTCCTAAGGTAGCGAAATTCCTTGTCGGGTAAGTTCCGACCTGCACGAATGGCGTAACGATGGCCACACTGTCTCCACCAGAGACTCAGTGAAATTGAAATCGCTGTGAAGA
>JBFHVK010000459.1:0-1952 GCA_041589615.1 Gammaproteobacteria bacterium
ATCGTCACTATGCCGGTTTACAGATAAATAGCAGTAAAGACAGAGCATTACGATTCGAGTATACAAACACTGATTACAGCTTTTTCGAGGTGGAAGAAATATCACTGAGTGCATTATTTTATTTTTAAGTGTAATTTTGCCAATCGAATAAAGTAAATACATTAGTGTTTTACTCGGAATCAGGGGCGAAGAGATAGTCATCCAAATGGGGGATTTATTTCTGTAGTATGAGTACTAGAATGAGATTGTTATCCGCAGGATTGATAGCGTAAAATATAATGAATGGCGAGGGAATGAAAAATGAAGAACAGGGGCATATATAAAACTGGCCTGCTAGCAACAGCGGCTATTGCACTTGCTACTACCAGCTTCTCGGTAAACTCAATTACTATTTCAGATAACTATATCGGTGCAGATGCTCATGGCTGGGGTGACGTTATTGGTGCCTCCAGTGACTTCGATATCATGAGTATGGATGTACTGCTCTCCGGTTCTACACTCACAGTTAATATCTTCACCAACTTCGCCGGTAAAGGTGATGATAACTTATTTGCATCCTACACCGGGGGTAATGGTATAGGTTACGGTGATCTTTTTTTAAGTAGTGTATGGACGCCTGATGGGAGTGCACCCTATGTGACTGATGATGCATCTACAGGCACTGTGTGGGAATACGGGTTCTCTTTAGATAATCGCTGGATGAGTGAAGGCTCAGCAGGTACTGGTACATTATACAGCCTTAACTCTTCTAATAATCATAGTGATATCAAAATGAGTGATGATTTTCTGTCAGGAGCAACCTATCGCAATGGACAGGAAGTCGCCGTTGATACAACTGCTGGTGATGTGACTGCAATCAGTGGTGGCGTATGGAGTATTGATGCGCCCAATAATATGATCAGTTTTGAAATGGATCTAACTGGTACAAGTTTATTGTCTTCATCTGCAATAGCACTTCACTGGGGCCCTACCTGTGCAAACGATGTAATTGAAGGTGTAGCACCGGTACCGTTACCAGCAGCAGTCTGGTTATTTATGTCAGGTATTGCTGGCCTGTTAGGTGTGAGTTTACGCAGGCGCAAATAAATCGTTTGAACAATAGCGAAATTTTTTGGTAAAAAAAACAGCCGCGAAGTGCGGCTGTTGAATGAAGAGAAACCAGCTAAAAATCAGGCAGCTTCTTCTGCGGCAGCAGCTTTCATTGTGTCAGCAACCAGGGTATAAACTTTAATCCATGCGGCCTTTGTATCTTCAGTAAAGTCTTCTTTCAGTCCAGCACCCAGTGTCCAGATCAGTGCTTCACCGACGGTGTCATAATGCTCTTCTTTTACACCATAACCTACATGGCGTTTGCCCATGTCCTGTACAGCAGGAACAATTGTTTCAAGCTTGTCCAGAGCATTAACGGCTGTGTTTAGAATTGCCATTAATTTTCTACCCTGTTCTTTCATGTCGCCTTTAAACATGGAGCGAACATCTGGATCCAGTTCGAATAGTTTTCCATAAAATAGTTCTGCAGCAGTTTCTGAAATAGGAACTACCTTAGCCCATGATTCCTTTACGAGTTTTATATCTTCAGGTGTCATCATTAAGTCCTCAATATTAAAAAATAAAATAAAAAGTCCTGCTGTAAAACAGCAGGAAGTGCTAATCTTTCTTCAGCGTAATGTAATGTTTAGCGAGAGCGAGCATGTAATCTACAGCAGATTTAACCTGCTGATCGGAGAGATCAGGATTGCCACCACGTTCGGGCATCATTGTGTCATCTGGCCCGAAGAACCCATTAATAGCGTGATCATACAGGATATTTCTCGGCTTGATAACACGCGCCTGCCATTCTTCAGCAATCATGGGTACGGGTGCACCTGCCGTGCCGTAAGCATGGCATCCCTTGCAGTTTTCAATCCAGATTGTTCTTCCCTGTTGCAGGTTACTATCTGTGAATTCCACAA
>JBFHVK010000460.1:0-1922 GCA_041589615.1 Gammaproteobacteria bacterium
AGACGCCATACAACTTCGAATTATTATTAATACACCACGCAGTGGTTCTGTTGGACACTGGCAGGAATGGCGAGATAACAATGGCTATGGTGAAATCATCGGATTTGCCAACGCGCGTATGATAAGAGACCCTGGTGCAGCCTGCGCAATGACAGAAGCTGAAGCACTGGATAGTGGCTTTTCATTTCCATTTTTCCCTTCACCTGGAACGAATGATAATCCTATGACATATGTTCAATAATAAAAATGTAAGGGTATATTTATTAGATCAGGGATTTATTTCATTTATAAGCTGTGGCTCTTTCAATGTAAATTCTTATTTATGATAATTTGTTATCAGCTAATAAGAGCTATATAATTCTAAAATATTTCAACTTATTTAATGATAGTGTGGCGACAATTTATATTAATTCAATTGTCGCCACACATTTTCATGAGCGATATCTAAAATAGCATGGCATATAACCACACTGATTTATTTAACGCTCACCAATTCTTCGCACTCCCCCATCAAAAGTTGGAACACTAAGAACGAATGGATCAGTTTTGTAACAGAGTGCCTGCTCTTCAAGTATACCAATTGCAATTTCTTCACCCATTCTAAGACTATCATAGTAATCTGAAAAATAATGCACACCAGCCATATTACGACCGATAGAGATATTAGATGCTAACTTGTTTAACTCTCCCTCTAGAGTGAGAAAACATTCCTGCTCAACAGGTAAAAGACAATCATTTTCAGCATCTATCTCAAACGATACAGGCATATCGTCGCCTTTGTATTTATTTTTAACACAAGGATCATGTGGATCTGGACGTGCATTGTATCGATCAAATTTATACTCGAATTTTGATTCCTTACTTTCAGGATCTTGCTCTTTAAGTTCTCGCTTAACCAATACTGCGCTGGTATCAAAAAATGCCTTAAGAATTGTCACACATGCACCTGCTACCGTAGCATGACCAGCACCATAGGAAGGATGCATCGGTGAACCCTCCTGAAATGCCATCGGTAACAATAACTCTGCACTTACAGTACTGACATCAGAAATGGTTGGAGCAATAGCTTCGGCCATACTAGAGAATTGCTTACCTATACATGGATATGCATCTTCAATAGTACTAGCACGAGATATGCGTGCTGCTAGAGCTTCTGGTCGAAGCCGACAGTGTGTATTGAACTTCTGATAACGAACTGCCTTAAGTGCACGTGTAGCAACTTCAGTTACCAGAGTAAGGATATGCGGCCCTCCCCATAATGCAAAACCACCGGCCTGCCGCTTATGTGTCTCAAGCTTTAGCTTATGACTCGCAGCCACATCAAGACTGTTTAGAAACATTTCACCCTGACCTGAAAGTCTGGCGAAGCCCGGATCAAATGGTGTTCCCATTCCGAGCAGAATAAGGCAGGCATTCAGGTAAGCCTCATAAAGTGCATCATCATGCACATAAGTTGCCATATCACGAGGTGTAGTAATGAAACGACGGGGTTTTTCAGAATCAAAAAGCTGACTGTTATCTCGGGTATTAGCTCCATCCTGGACATCGAGCCAGCTAGCCCAGGTTGTCATAAAATCCTTCGTTTCTATAGCTACGGGAACTCGCTGGTTTATTTCAAGTGCGCCGTATTGTATAAGCCCTTTGGTTATGTCATAGCTACCGGCCAGGTCGTTACCTCCAATCAACATAAACTGAGACAAATACGGACCCTGATCAACACCTGGTGAAGAACCACGAAATGCAGTTTGTAACGTCAGCAGACCATTTTCATTTTTACGGGGACGGCCTTCTGTTCCTGTGATATTGTAATTAATATTATTTAGGTTATCGATGCTTTTTAATACTTTATCAGCATCGGCACCTACGGCACCATTTGCAAAAGCAGTAAACGGTACATCTCTGAGCAAAGCTAACTCATAAAC
>JBFHVK010000461.1:0-1916 GCA_041589615.1 Gammaproteobacteria bacterium
ACCAGCGTCAGTGACCGTGTTAGTGGTGCCGCTCAGTTATTGGCCACGGCAACCGACAGTAATTTTAACGTTGAAGCCGAATGGGCGTATGTCAGCTACAAATTCAGTGATAACTCAAGCCTGCGTGCAGGTAAGCTTAACCTGTCTACCTTCCTGCTCTCAGATTATTCACGCGTAGGTTACCTGTACCCATGGATTCGTCCACCGGTCGAAGTTTATGAGAACAACCCACTTAAGAACTATCTCGGTCTCGAATGGTTATACGTAAGCCACCTGGATAGAACGACTAAATTCACCTCGCAGTTCTTCATAGGCTCTGCCCAGGTTGGAGAAGGTGATATCACCTTCCGTGCCACTGATGGTTATGGTATTAATTTCCAGCTGGATACACCACACTTCACCTTACGTGCCGGTGCGATCAGCCCTACTATTCAACTTGAAGCTGTTACAGATAATCCCTCTACCGGTTTACCTGAGACCGTTGACGCTCTCGACCTGGATGAACGTGGTGTGATGTATACCCTTGGTGCCTCTGTCGACTGGAATAATTTCGTACTCTACACTGAAGCGGTGACGACGGATACGGAAGGCCAGACACAGGCTATCTTTCCTAACCAGGACGGTGCTTACCTGACCCTGGGTTACCAGATGGGCAAGTTTCTTCCCCATATAACATTCGGAACCTCAGAAGGTGACAACTACACCGGCACTTTACCACCGGGTATTCCTGCAGCGCGCGCACCCCTGACTCAGGACTCTACATCAATAGGCTTACGTTATGACATCGATGACAGTATCGCCTTAAAGTTTGAATACCAGCTGGTTGAATTAACCGCAGGTAAAGGCGATGGCCTTGGAACAATTGATGCTAACAATTCATTTATAGGTGGAACACCTGGCACCATTGATGAATACAATGTTATCAGTGTGGCCATGGATGTAATTTTTTAATTAATCTAAAGCAAAGCAGTACACTCTTATGCAAACGGATATAACTACAATTAGAAACCGCCCTCGCCGATTGAACATGGGCCGATTCGCTCTGGCACTGCTAATGGGCTTAATCATAAGCCCGGTAACAGTGTATGCCAGCAGTTACGACACAGGAATCTTTGAATTCCAGCAGAAGCTGGCAAACAATGGTAATCCACAGGCACAGTACCAGCTGGCCACCATGTATGAAAGCGGCCGCGGTGTTGCTAAAGATATTAACCTGGCAAAACAGTGGTATGAGAAATCAGCTGCGCAAAACTACAGTGCTGCAAAGCACCGACTAACCTACCTGGAAATAAAAACCGGTGGCTTCAAGGAAACGCATAAGCCATGGGTAAACCAGCTTGCCGGCGAAGCCAAACGCGGTGATGGTGAAGCCATGTTTATCCTGGGCGATATGTATGAAAATGGTATTGGTGTTAAGAAAAGCCTGAAACGTGCCGAGAGTTATTACAAATCATCTGCTGCCAAGGGAAATGTCGATGCGGAAAATCGTCTGTTTAATATCGAGCAGAAAGTAAATAGCGAAAGAGCTCAACAGCAAAGCTCCGAGAAGGAAAAGGCAAAACAGGAAGCTGCTCAAAAACAGAAAGCCGAGCAGGAACGCAAGGCACGTGCCGCACGCGAAAAAGCCGCACGAGACAAGGCAAGAGCAGAACAGGGTAAGAAAGCCCAGCTGCAGGCCGAACAGGAGCGCAGAAAACTCGAAGCAGAGCGAAAGCGCCTCGCTGAAGAACGCCGCAAACTGGAAGCCCAGAAACAGGCCTTACAGGCACAACAGGCAAAAGAAAATACCGCCCGAGAGGCCGAGCAGAAAAAAGCAGAGGACGATAAGTTTGAAGCAGAGCTCTGTACCGGTAAAGCAGCACGTTTCAGGACCCAGTGTAATTAGAGCAGTGTAATTAGAGCAGTGCAATTAGACC
>JBFHVK010000462.1:0-1901 GCA_041589615.1 Gammaproteobacteria bacterium
AGTACGGTTATATCCAATGGAGAAAACTAATGAATAAAGAAAACATCGATGATAAAAAAAGCAAGAATGCAGTAGATAGCCCGTCCAGGCGTAATTTATTTAGTAGCTCTATGAAACTGGCCACCCTTGCAGGTTTTGGGGCAGTAACAGGTTTAACCGGGCTTGGGGTGATGACGCCAAAAACAGCTATCGCTGCGGCAAAGAATAGCCCACATGTCGAACCAGGAGATCTTGATGAATATTATGGCTTCTGGAGTAGTGGTCAGGCCGGTGAATTGCGTATATTAGGTATGCCATCTATGCGTGAATTAATGCGAGTTCCTGTCTTCAATCGTTGTAGTGCATCAGGCTGGGGCGACACAAACGAAAGTCGTAAAATATTACGTGATGGTTTATTACCGGAAACTAAAAAGTTCCTCGATTCTGAAGGTCGAGGTGGTGTCTGGTTAAACGGTGATCTGCATCATCCTCATATGTCCTTTACTGATGGTACCTATGATGGCCGATATCTGTTTATGAATGATAAGGCAAATACACGTGTCGCACGTGTGCGTTGCGACATTATGAAATGTGACAAAATAATTGAGATTCCCAATGCCGCAGATATTCATGGCTTACGTCCTCAGAAATATCCCAGAACCGGTTATGTCTTTGCTAACGGTGAACATCGTGTGCCACTGCCTAATGATGGCAGTATATTAGATGAACCAGAAAAATATCATGCCATTTTTTCTGCTATAGATGGTGATACCATGGAAGTAGCATGGCAGGTAATGGTCGATGGTAACCTGGATAACTGTGATGCAGATTACCAGGGCCTGTATGCATTTTCTACCTGCTATAACAGCGAAGAGGGTGTTAATGCTGCGGGTATGATGTCCAGTGAGCGAGACTGGGCAATTGTCTTTGATATCAAGGCGATTGAAGAAGGTGTTAAGCAGGGTGATTTTAAGCGCATGCAAGGTGTGCCTGTACTGGATGGCCGTAAAGGTTCAAAATATACACGTTATATACCTGTTCCAAATAGCCCACATGGTTGTAATACTGCACCTGATGGAAAACATGTTGTATTTAATGGAAAATTATCTCCAACGGTAACCGTTATTGATGTCAGGCGTTTACCGGATCTGTTTAAGGATAAAATCAAACCACGTGATACGGTTGTTGCTGAACCAGAACTGGGTTTGGGGCCATTGCATACAGCTTTCGATAATAAAGGTCATGCATTTACTACGTTGTTCCTGGATAGCCAGGTGGTTAAATGGGATATTCAGAAAGCAATTGATGCATATAATGGAAAGTCAGTGAATCCTATCCTTGATAAAGTCGATGTGCATTACCAGCCAGGACATAATCATACGACTATGGGTGAAACCAAGGAAGCAGATGGTAAGTGGCTTGTATCACTGAATAAATTCTCAAAAGATCGATTTATTAATGTTGGACCTCTAAAACCGGAAAATGAACAGCTAATTGATATTTCAGGTAAGAAGATGAAAGTTGTTCATGATGGTCCTACGTATGCAGAACCACATGACATTATTATTGTTCGTAGTGATATTGTTAACCCTAACTCACTCTGGGAAAAAGGTGATCCATTCTGGGCAGAAGCAAGTGCACAGGCTAAAAAGGATGGAGTGGAATTAGGAGTGGACTCGAAGCTCATACGTGATGGTAAAAAGGTTCGCATCTATATGTGGTCTATCGCACCAAATTTCAGTATGGAGAAATTCACTGTCAAGCAGGGTGATGAGGTGACGGTGTATGTGAGTAATAGTGATGCTATTGATGACTTAACGCATGGCTTTACTATTGCAAATTATGGTGTCGCTATGGAAATTGGTCCACAACAGACATCGTCGATTACGTTTAAGGCTGATCGTCCTGGTGTGCACTGGTTC
>JBFHVK010000463.1:0-1901 GCA_041589615.1 Gammaproteobacteria bacterium
AAATACAAACAGTGGAATGCTGCTTTCGACGCTGGATTTTGTGCTGCGTTAAGCAAACCCTACATTACTTTGCATGACGAAGCCCTAATCCATCCACTGAAAGAGGTTGATGCCTCGGCACAGGCGTGGGCTACATCTCCAGAACAAGTGGTTAAGATAATCGCATATACAGTTGATCCGTGATCAGAATAAAAAAAAGGGGTCACCCATAAGTCGCAGTTTGTCAACAGCACGAGTTTGAACGAAGCGCGCCCTGGCACCCATATCTAAAAGTAAAATTTTTTGGTTGTCATGAAGTACACCTGAATTTAGTTGTATCGAGCTACTTCAAAAGGAAGTGCTTCAGTCACCCATCAGGATCAAGGCGAACAGCTGCGCCTTTGAAGCGCAATATTGTTGGCCCCTGGCATATTCATGCCCCATTAAATAATCAGTACCCCTGCGTAGCTAATTGGTACAGAGTAAAAGACTCAAAGTCAGTCTCCGGAGAGCTTACGCAGAGGGCACTTCACTAAACCAAATTAGATTCAGGCAAAGGATATTCAAAGCCGTAGGTTAACCATACCCCTTTTGATCTCTTTGCCTGAAAATCGTCTAACCAAATGCGAGCTTTACATCAAACATCGTTTTCTCCTTCAGCATGTGATAACACGCGCGGGTTAATTTGTTGGCAATTGCTTTTTTGGCAACCATCGTTGGAGCTTTTTTAAGCCTGCGTTGATAGGCTCGTTTGATATCTGGGTTCCAGATCGTCGCATAGTGAGCCGCTTCAACGAAGGCCATCGCGAGATATCTGTTGCCGTTCTTTGTATTTCCTTTACCCTTGGATTTACCGTTGCTAATTTTGTCTGATGGCACACAACGAGCATAGGATGAATAATTTCCAACACTCGGAAATCGCTCGATTGGTCCGGTTTCCAGCATGATTGTCATTGCAAGAATTTTACCCACACCAGGAATGCTTGTGAGGATGGAATAAGCCTTGTCAGGTAGACACTCATTCAGAACAAAGCTTTCGATCCTGGTGATTTGCTCCGTTAGCTCTTGCATCATCTGCCATTCCGTTAATGCGCTTAGCTGCGCAGCACTTGTAAAAAAATGGGCGTGCAACGCTTGCTCTGTTAGCTGTTTTATCTGATTGGCATTGAGCCGCACACCAGTATGGCGATTAATCATACTTTGTAGGCTGAGGTGATGAGCTGTTCGTTGTTTGACTAACAGTAATCTGCGCCTTAGCAGATCACGCACGGCACGTAGTTCTTTAGGGTATATATAGCCGGTTGGCAGAATGTTTAATCGTAAAAGTTTTGCCAAGAAGCGAGCGTCTGTTGAATCATTCGTATACTTCAGGCCATTGTATTGCTGAATAGCTAATGTGTTAGCAAGATGAACTGGAAAGCCTTGATCCATCAAACCATCAACGAGCCAATACCAATTGTAGGTTGATTCAACAACAATCCCGGATAAGTTTGATTGGTAAGGTTTTAAGAGAGCTGCAATGACTTCTAAATCGTTGTCGAGGCGCTTCTCTTCAACAATAGAATCTTCTTCATTGATAACCGAAACAACGCTGTTGTTGCTATGCAGATCGATTCCGCAGTACAGTTCCATAAGTCGTCTCCTTTGTTGGGTGTAAGCCCTCTCGAGTATACCTCTGGATGCCTCGACGAAGGGGGCGACTTATGATTTTCAAAGCCCTTTAAGCCAAAGAATGGAGCCAATATATCTGTAGACGGTACGTACCATATATAAATCAGAAATAGGGTACGAGTGGTTCAATTTGTGAAGGCTGGTATAAAGCTAGTCTGGTACAAGAGTGGTAAAGGGCTTTGACCCCTTTTTTCTTGTTGAATCAACCTACAATTGGTATTGGCTCGTTGATGGTTTGATGGATCAAGGCT
>JBFHVK010000464.1:0-1901 GCA_041589615.1 Gammaproteobacteria bacterium
AGTGCGGCTCTATTATTAATGGTGTGGGTGTTGATCACGGGTGGTTTACATCTGGATGGCCTGGCTGACAGTGCTGATGCCTGGGCCGGTGGTTATGGCGATAAAGAAAGAAGCCTGCAAATAATGAAAGATCCTGCAGCAGGACCGAGTGCAGTCATGGTGCTGGTTTTATTGCTGTTGATTAAATTTTCCGCCCTAATTGTAATACTTAAATTACAGCAACCATTTTTTCTGCTTGTTGTGCCTGTGCTTGGCAGGATGTCGGTTATTGCCCTGTTTATAACCACGCCCTATGTGCGTGAGCAGGGGCTGGGAAGTGCAATGCGTACGCATTTTAATCATCGTTATGCGCGGTGGATTCTGTTGGCATGCTGTTTCGTTATTTTCATTCTATTACCGTTGGCAGAATTTTTTATAGTGATGCTCGCTTCGGTAAGTCTGTTATATTTTTTAAGAAGGCTGATGATGCGTCGTATCGATGGTATGACAGGCGATACCATCGGTGCGAGTATTGAACTGGTAGAGGCAGTGTCTCTAGTTGTGTTTGCCTTGATGATTTAATTTCAACTCTAATCAAGTAGTGCCATAATGCGATTGATATCAATATACTGTTCGATGGCATCAGCAAGTCTGTTTATATTTTCTTCTCGCAGGGCTGTGTAATCAAAAGTATCAGGTGTGTGAAGGCCGCTCCACTCCAGAATGGCCCTGGTGGCCTGTGGATGGTCGAACAGGCCGTGCATATAACTTCCTGTAATTTGCTGGTCGTCTGAAATGGCACCGTCCATACCTGTACTGTGCTGGCAGAATGGTTTGTCTAGCGCAGGCCCATCACTAAGACCACAATGAATTTCATAAGCAGTAAATTCTGCAGACTGTAAATTGAGTGTGCCACTTCGCTGATGCAGCTGTTTATCTGCCTGCAAGCTTGTACTCATATCCAGATAGGCCAGTCCTTCGCTGGAGCCAGCGGGTCCTTCAATACCAAGTGGATCATTTATTGATTGTCCAAGCATCTGGAAACCACCGCAAATACCCATTAATTTTCCACCGTAACGCAGATGTTTTTTCAGGTATCTGTCCCAGCCCTGTTGCCTTAACCATTGCAGGTCGGCGCGAACGGATTTGCTGCCAGGCAGTATGACCAGGTCGCAGGGAGGAATTGATTGAGCGGGGCCAATATATTCAAAATCAACCTGAGGGTGCAGACGCAGTACATCAAAGTCAGTATGGTTACTAATGCGAGGCAGTGCCGGCACAATCACTTTAAGTGAGCTATGACTGCTCTCTGGCTGTATCACAAGTGCATCTTCAGCTTCGATATGCAGGCCATGTAAAAATGGCAAAACACCAAAAACAGCTTTATCTGTGCGCTTCTCGAGCCAGTCGAGACCCGATTGCAGGAGTGAAATATCACCCCGGAATCGATTGATGATATAGCCTTTAATGCGCTGCTGTTCTGATGTCGATAGCACATCAAGTGTACCAACCAGGTGCGCAAACACACCGCCGCGGTCGATATCGGCAATCAGTAAAACATCGCAATCGACAGCTTCGGCAAAGCCCATATTGGCGATATCATTGTCGCGTAAATTAATTTCCGCCGGGCTGCCAGCGCCTTCAACAACAATGACATCGTATTGCTGACTTAAGCGATTATGCGACTCAAGCACGGCGGGCATGGCAAAGGATTTATAATCATGAAATCCCTGCGCGTCCATATCATGTATCGCCCTGCCGTGAATAATGACCTGAGCTGCCGTATCCGTATTAGGTTTGAGCAGTACCGGATTCATATCGGTATGTGGTTCAAGTCCACATGCAAAAGCCTGTACAGCCTGGGCGCGACCAATTTCTCCACCATCATGTGTAACTGCGCTATTAAGAGCCATATTCTGTGG
>JBFHVK010000465.1:0-1898 GCA_041589615.1 Gammaproteobacteria bacterium
CCAGCGCTTCGTCGATTGGGTAGACCTTGTCCGCCTCAACCTTCTCAGCGATCATTTTAGCGCGCTTAGATAACTTAGCCATTATTCAACCCCCTCAGTTTCCAGACCCATGCGATGTGCAGTTCCTGCAATCGTACGTACGGCAGCATCCATACTGGCTGCTGTCAGGTCAGGCTCTTTGGTTTTGGCAATTTCTTCCAGCTGAGCACGGGTAACAGTACCCACTTTCTCAGTATTTGGACGGCCACTACCTTTCTGCAGACCCGCGGCTTTTTTCAGCAGCACAGATGCAGGAGGAGTTTTGGTAACGAATGTAAAGCTGCGATCACTATAAACAGTAATAACAACAGGAATCGGCATACCCTGCTCAAAACTATCAGTTTTGGCATTGAATGCCTTACAGAATTCCATGATATTCACACCATGCTGACCCAGCGCTGGACCAACCGGTGGACTTGGGTTTGCCTGACCAGCAGGCACTTGCAGCTTGATATAAGCTTCAACTTTTTTTGCCATGATTTTACTCCTGTGGGTACTAGCGATGTACTAACTCATGACTGAGCGTTCGACCTCCCCTGTTTAGCAAAACCGCCCGGACCATCCGGGCAGATAAAAATTAATAAATGAGCTAGTTAGCCCTTTTCGACCTGACCAAAGTCCAGGTCTACTGGTGTAGAACGACCAAATATAGACACCGCCACTTTCAGGCGACTCTTATCATAGTCAACTTCTTCCACCACACCATTAAAGTCATTAAATGGCCCATCGATAACACGAACAACCTCTCCTGCCTCATACAGAACTTTAGGCTTCGGCTTTTCAGCACCCGCTTCAACACTCTGCAGTATTGACTGAGCTTCTTTTTCAGTTATCGGCGCAGGACGATCCTTTGTACCACCAATAAAACCCATCACCTTGGGAACATCTTTCACCAGGTGCCAGGTTTCATCATTCATTTCCATCTGCACTAACACGTAACCAGGAAAAAACTTGCGCTCTGATTTACGCTTGTGACCATCACGCATCTCTACCACTTCTTCAGTGGGAATCAGGATCTGACCAAATTTATCTTCCATACCTGCAAGCTTGATGTGCTCCTGCAGCGAAGACTTAACTTTAGCCTCGAAGCCTGAATAGGCGTGCACCACATACCAACGTAATGCCATGCGTTAACCTCCCTGACCCGTTAATACCAATACAGCCCAGCGAAGAACCATATCAATCAACCAAAGCATAATACCCACCAGTATAACCACAATGATAACCATCAGGGTTGTCTGCATGGTTTCCTGGCGCGTAGGCCAGACCACTTTACGTACTTCAGTTCGTGCATCACGAGCAAATAGCCATAGATTATGTCCAAGGCGAGTGGTGTAAACAACACCCATCGCAAACACAACAAATCCCAGTAGCGCCAAAACGCGATACAACTGTGACTCTTCTTCAAAGTAATAAAACTGCACAACACCGCCTATTAGCAACGCTATTGCAATCAGGAACTTTAAAATATCCAGCTTACTGCTTTCTTGTGCTTCCGCCCTTGCGACCATGGATTACTCTATTCACTCGTTTAAATAGTGGCAGGCCAGGAGGGACTCGAACCCCCAACCCTCGGTTTTGGAGACCGATGCTCTACCAATTGAGCCACTGGCCTAAATACCCTGCAGTAGAACTCCAAACACTCTACATCTACCACCGGGATATAACATGGAAAAGCGGGACACCCCAAAACAGGGCTCCCGCCTCCAGGTACTTCTTTCGAATAAAACTTATTCGATAATCTTACTTACAACACCCGCACCTACAGTACGGCCACCTTCACGGATCGCAAAACGCAGACCTTCTTCCATCGCAATCGGTGAAATCAGGCTAACGGTCATCTTCACGTTATCACCAGG
>JBFHVK010000466.1:0-1895 GCA_041589615.1 Gammaproteobacteria bacterium
AAGAGCAATTGAAACAGCTCACTCACGGAGTTGAGCTGGATGATGGCCCTGCTAGATTTGAGGAAATTGTAGAAACCAGCTTTGAAGATGAATTTTCATCGACCAAACAGGGTCTAAATCACTGGTACCATGTTGTACTGATGGAAGGGCGTAACCGCGAAGTTCGACGACTCTGGGAAGCGGTAGGCCTTAAAGTGAGCCGACTAATGCGAGTCCGTTACGGTTCCGTGGTGATGGGCAAGGGTCTGCGTCCTGGTAAGTCTTCTGAACTTACAGAACAGGAAATCCGCGACCTTGCACAGTTGGCAGGTATTGAATATGCGAAAGGAATGCGTTCAGCGAAAACGGTGATTGATGCACGTCGCTCGGCAAAACGTAAGTTTACGGGCGGTCGCGGAGCAACATCACGCACATCGAAAACATCTAACGCGAGACGGAAGACTACACATGAGAAACGTCGTTAAATTATTTATTTTATCTGCCATGTTAACGCTGCCTGTCGCCCAGGCAAAAACTCAGGGTGAGCTCGAAGCAGGCATGGTTAATCCCGGATATGTTGAACAGCCAGGCTGGTTCAAAAATTCATTCCTAGATCTGGATGAGGATATTGAAGAGGCCAGGGAGTCATCGAAACGCTTAATGATATTTTTCTATCAGGATGGTTGCCCTTACTGCAAAAAATTGCTGCAGGATAATTTTGGTCAACGTGATATCGCTGATAAAACCCGCACTAACTTTGATGTGGTTTCGTTAAATATCTGGGGTGATCGTGAAATTACTATTTCAGGAAAGACCTCAACAGAAAAAGAGTTTGCTGCCGGGTTAAAGGTTATGTATACGCCCACGCTGATTTTCTTTAATGAAGAAGGTAAGGCTGTATTACGTACCAATGGCTATTATCATCCGGCTAAATTTAATGCTGCGTTAGATTATGTTCTGGACAAACATGATCAGAAGGAAAGTTTTCGCAGTTATGTTGCTCGCATCTCTCCAGTCAGTACTAAAGGTAAAATACATAAGGACGTTGAAAGCTTCAGTCCACCTTATGATTTCAGTAAGCCTGCCAGTAAATATCGTCTGGTGATGTTTGAGCAGAAGCAATGTAATGAGTGTGATGAATTGCATGGTGATATCCTGAAGCGTAAGGAGTCCCTGGAGCAGCTGAAAAAATTTGATGTTGCTGTTGTTGATATGTGGTCAGAAGAAAAAATTACCCGGCCTGATGGAAAACAGTCAACACTTAAGCAGTGGGCTAAAGACCTGGATATTCATTATGCGCCTAGCATGGTTTACTTTGAGCCATCGGGAAAGGAAGTTTTTCGAAGTGATGGTTATCTGAAATCATTTCACGTGCAGTCTGTAATGGATTATGTCTCCAGTGAATCCTATAAAACCTGGCCGAACTTCCAGCGCTATATCGATGATCGTGCTCACCGTCTGCGTGAACAGGGTATCGAAGTTGATATAATGAACTAGACCCTTGCAGCAGTTCTCGGCAATACCTACTAATATTATCGGCGGCTTTCTGGGCGCCGGTAAAACTACTGCAATTCAGTATCTGTTACAGCAGCGCCCGGATAATGAGCGTTGGGCAGTTATCGTTAATGAGTTTGGCCAGGTTGGTATCGATGGAGAACTGTTAAAAAATGACCAGGTTGAAGTTAAGGAAATTGCGGGTGGCTGTTTATGCTGTGTTGGTAGCCAGTCACTGAATGTCGGCCTGAATCAGGTTATCAGGGCAGTTAATCCGCACAGGATAATTATTGAACCAACGGGGCTGGGGCATCCTGCTAAGCTTATCGCAAACCTCAGGGGCGATCATTATCAAACAGTACTGGATCTGAAAGCGATCATAGTGTTGGTCGATGCGCGTCAGTTGCGTAATGAAAAATACA
>JBFHVK010000467.1:0-1883 GCA_041589615.1 Gammaproteobacteria bacterium
AGCATAAGAATGCCCAGTATCAGGGCGAAGCCTGTGACCATCATTAGTATCATATCCTGGAAACTCATTCGCTGGTTAAATATCGATTGCATGAGTTGCTGCTGTAGTCGGTCATCGTAGCCAATGACCCACTGTTTCCACTGGTTATCGATGGCGTCAAGGTAAAAGATCAGATCGCGGGCAAAGCCGGCATTAATCTGCATATGGAAAGGCCTTTCTTCCGGTTCAAGAGCAGCATCCACATTACGCTCGACTCGCTCGGGAGCGATGGCTGCTGTAGGGTCGATTCGAACCCAGCCTTTATCTTCTATCCATACTTCTGACCAGGCATGTGCATCTTTCTGGCGCACGGTCATAACCTTATTGAGTGGATTCATGGTGCCACCCTGATAGCCGATGACTGCACGAGCAGGGATACCTGCCGACCGCATTAGCAGGGTAAAGCTGCTGGCATAATGCTCACAGAAGCCACGTCGGGTATCGAACAGGAACTGGTCAACCGGATCGAATCCCGGTGTAAGAGGTGGTTTTAGTGTGTAGTGAAAATTCTGCTGGTTATACATTTCCAGCACGTGATCAATAATTTGTTGGGGTTGTTGATATTTGTGGGCCAGTTGCCTGCCTAGTTCGACTGTTCTCGTATTGCTGTTAGGCGGAATCTTAAGGCCTGCACTGCGTTCCCATGGGGATATCTGAGGCTGGATAATATAGTCCAGGGATGAGCCAAGGCTATATTGAAACAGGCTGCTAATCTGGCCTTTGGCACGTAATAGAAAATTGCTGGTGTATTCAACCCCCTTGGGTACCCTGACGGGCATGTCGAGGCCAAATAACCAGTTCTTCTGGTGAGGCTCGATGGTCATGGTGTATTCATATATTTTTTTCGAAGACTGCATGCTGGGCCAGGGAGTAATATTGGTTTTACCTTCTTCCCAGCTGCGACCGTCAAAATACCAGAGTACCAGTGCACGCCAGTAAAGTGCATGCTGGGGCGGGATTTTATCTTTGAATTCAACTCGAAATGCGAGGGCATTTGACTGTATCAGGCTGGATATATTACCGGGTGACATGCTGTCACTTAAACCGGTTTGAGCTGTTTGTTGCTCTTCTGGTAACTTCCAGAGGGGGCCTGTAATACGCGGAAAAAGCACAAACATAATCAGCATTAATGGTAATGCCTGTAGTACCAGCCGGCTAGCCAGCCTGAATTTATATTGAATAGATAAAGGGGCATCCTGCTGGTGAATGGTAATCATGCTTATAACCAGTACGACGACTAGCAGCAGCATAAAAATCACCGTGGGTATGCTTTGTGAAAATAGAAAGTTGGTGACGATAATAAAAAAGCTCAGTGCGATGAGTAGCATGTAATCTCGATTACTGTGACTTTCGTGAGTCTTGATCGCGAGTAATATAGCGAGCAGGACTGAGCCGGCAGTTTTTCCAAACAGGGTGCCAAAATGAATGAAAATGCCAATCGAAGAAATGACAATTAAAATGAATAGCAGCCATTTTGGTGCTAACCAGGAAGCCCGTTGAATACATAGTACTCGCCAGCCGAGTAGTAGCAGGACCAGTCCAGTTGCCCAGCCTGGAAATCGACTGAGATGCGGACTGATAACCAGGGCGAGTGAGAGTATCACCCAGAATACCGGTTGTTGATAAAGTTGTGATAGCCGCATCATTCGGCGACCTCAAACAGTGCCAGGGCTTTCAGGCAGTGTTGCTTATGTTGTAATCCGGAAGCAGATTTAAGTACTGTTCCAGGTATGTTAAATGAATAACTTAGCCCCTGATGATCGGCATCCAGAACCATACGGCATAAAATACTCAGGCGCTTCTCGGGGTGTAATCTGCTATCCAGTTGAAACCAGTCAATAGTC
>JBFHVK010000468.1:0-1882 GCA_041589615.1 Gammaproteobacteria bacterium
CATGAACGTATGGTGGGTTGTCAGTCTCTGGCGACAACTCCAGATTACGAAGACTGGGCTGGTCAGCCAGCTGAAGCTATTCAAAAAGCCTGGACTCTTTTAAGGGAGTCACCCGTTGCTGATTATATCGGTCTTGCATTACCACGATTTTTATTGCGTCAGCCTTATGGTGAAAAAGCTAGCCAGGTTGAGTCGTTTGAGTTTGAAGAAATAGATGTTAATGAGGCTGTTTCTGCGCGACATGATTCCTATCTATGGGGTAATGCGGCAATACTGAAAACAGAATTGCTGGCCAGAGGATTTCTGAATAAGGCATGGGATATGCAGCCTGGAGAAGAATTTCAAATTGAAAAGTTACCTCTACATTATTATGAAGATGATGGTGAAGTTGTAAATAAGCCTATTGCTGAAATTTACCTGACTGAAAAAGCTGCAGAAAAAATGACTGCACAGGGACTGATGCCGGTTTTTTCAGTGAGAAATATGGATGTGATTCGATCTTCTGATTTCAGATCTGTAAGTATCGATACAGATAAAATACATGGTAGATGGTTATAAGTAATTATTTAATATAAAGCATCTATCAATTTGCATTCATAGAAGCTTATATTGGCACGGATTTACAGTACTCGATTGTGTGAGACAAAATATAATAATCCGGTAATGCTTATGCTAAATATGTGCTTGAATTCTTAAGTATTTCAGTATGCATGTGAGCAAGCTCACACAATTATCTAAAGACTGTTTATTTATAGCCTGAATGCACTCAACATTATGTCGATGTGAAGACTGAATATCGATACGATGTCGTGTTGAGGGGATATAAAATGAAAAACCTCCTGATTCTTGTTGCTCTGATACTAGGGGTAGTAGCCTTGTGGTATTACTCTATAGTGTTGTCTCCTGGTATGACGCAGCCAGTTTTAATCAATGAACTACTAAACAGTATCAATAACTGGTTTTCTATTATGGCACTGGTTGCCGCATTGTTTGCATTGAGCCTCGTGGTGTTGAACTTCCAGGCAAATCAGAAACAGTTTGATGCCATGATGAAACAGAATAGCCTGAATATGGAAATCATTGCGCTATCATCACTCATCCAGGAGGCCGATGCTACTTTGCATAGATATGATCGGTGGGAGGCGGCGGGTATCAAGGGTGACTATGTGAATGCAAAATCATCTGTACGAGAAAAAATGAACGCACAGCGTGAACTACTAGATCGTAAGTATGAGGAAATCTCCGGGCAGATATAACTGTTCGGGGAATTGTGCTGCTCTAAAAAAGTGATGTAATTGTCATAATAATTTATATTACTATTGAAGGGAGCGTTGAACGGGGAACGAGTCTACGAACTCCATGCGCATGTTCTTCAGAAAATCTATTTTTCCTGTATCATCTACCCGGGCTATATAAATATTGATGCCTTTTGTCTTATTCCCAGTGCTTTTACATGTGTTTGATTCGGTGTGATCTGCCCTGGAGGTTTCATCTATTATCATGCATATTGCATAAGTTGCCATTAGATTTCTGCTTGCAAAAAAACATTTTATTCATTAACTGATTGTTTCTTTACTGCGATAGACATTCCATGTCCATTGCTTGATGTGAAGTTGTAGGAGGTGCTGTAGTCAGCTTAAGGAAGGCAAAACATGTACTTGATATGTAGATATTAGCAACTTCTAAATCATCTATTTCTCACCCTGCTTCAATTTAGCTATCTATTTTTTGCGAAAAATACGCTAATATGCCTATCTCAGCCCCCCACATATGATATGAAATGAACACACGTGACATGGAAAAGGTTCAGATTTGTTTCGAAGTTGCCCTGGCGATGCCTGTAGAGCAGCGTAAACACTATTTGAAGGATCTGTCTGACAAA
>JBFHVK010000469.1:0-1868 GCA_041589615.1 Gammaproteobacteria bacterium
GCGCTAATGAAAATGTGCAGTATATTCATTGCCCTGTTGGAGAGTGAGAATGTGGATATTCAATGAAATAAATTTGAAAAACGTTAAAGGTGATATGTTTGGTGGTATCACCGCAGCGGTCATCGCTCTCCCTATGGCACTTGCATTTGGTGTGGCCTCTGGTGCTGGTGCTGAAGCAGGATTATACGGAGCCATTCTGGTTGGCCTGTTTGCTGCGTTATTTGGTGGTTCACCTACGTTAATATCTGAACCCACAGGCCCTATGACAGTAGTATTCACCGCTGTTATAGCAAAGCTTATTGCTTCTGATCCCGTTAACGGAATGGCCATGGCCTTCACAGTTGTTATTCTTGCTGGCTTATTCCAGATACTGTTTGGTATTTTACGCCTGGGAAAATTTGTAACCTTAATGCCTTACACCGTAGTGTCAGGGTTTATGTCAGGCATTGGTATTATCCTGATTATTTTACAGATTGGACCATTCCTGGGGCAGCCATCACCCGTCGGTGGTGTGCTAGGCGTTATTGAAAATATTCCAGCACTGGTGGCCGGTGTTAAATCAGAAGAACTTTTTCTCGCGTTATCTACTGTTGCAATTCTCTACTTCTTACCCGGTAGAATCAAACACTATGTACCCCCGCAACTGATTGCATTAGTCGCCTGTACGCTTATATCTATCTGGTTTTTAAATACATCTGAACTTCGTTTAATTGGTGAAATACCAACGGGGTTACCCGAATTGCGCATGCCCGTTTTCAGGGTAGATCAGTGGCAAATAATACTCATAGATGCAGTTGTACTGGGCATGTTGGGTTGTATTGATGCCTTACTCACATCAGTAGTTGCCGACAGCATAACACGCCAGCAACATAACTCGGATAAGGAGCTGATAGGTCAGGGTGTCGGTAATGTCATGTCAGGTCTGTTTGGAGGTCTGCCAGGTGCAGGTGCAACAATGGGTACCATAGTGAGTATTCAGGCTGGTTCCAAAACGGCTTTGTCTGGACTCTTCAGGGCAGGTATTCTGATTGTTGTAGTATTGTGGGCGGCCGATCTTACGTCACATATACCCCTGGCTGTTTTATCGGGCATCGCATTGAAAGTCGGTATAGATATTATTGACTGGGGATTTTTAAGGCGTGCACATGTTATATCAGGTAAGGGTGCAGTTATAACCTACAGTGTAATTACATTAACCGTATTCGTTGATCTGATTGCCGCAGTAGGTATCGGTTTATTTGTTGCAAATGTAATGACAGTCACCCGCTTGTCAGAGCTACAGGCGGAAGATGTTAAAACAGTGACAGACCCGGATGAAACTGACCTTGCACTTACAGATGAGGAAAGAGATCTTTTAAAGTGGGCAGCGGGTACCATTATTCTATTCTATATGCGCGGCACCATGATATTTGGTACATCCAGGGCGATTACCCGTAAAAATTCAGAGGTCAGCGGTTGCAATGGGCTGGTAATCGATCTACTCGATGTAAAGCACCTTGGTGTATCAGCCGCGTTATCACTGGAAGAAGCAATACTGGATATGCTTAGAGCAGGACGAACAGTATCTATTGCAGCAAAAGACCGACAGCCTTTAAAACGATTAAAAAATCTTGGTTTGCTAGATAAAATTCCTGCGGAAAATATTGTTGAAACACGCCTCGATGCACTGAAGAAGATTTTACAAAAATAAATAATTTGAATCTTAATGTTCTTTATTAAATGTAGCGGGCTTAGTATGCCTTGCTACATAAAACTGTTAGCTTGCAGCCAGCCTGCATCGTTATCAGGTATAAATAATGTATGATTTATCTCGTTAATATTTTCACCATCATCCTTGCAGTTGTTTTTGCCATTCAATTAGCGAATGA
>JBFHVK010000470.1:0-1866 GCA_041589615.1 Gammaproteobacteria bacterium
CCCGTTAGATCTGCAATTGATAATGACAACAACACATCCCCTGCTGTAAATTCATATTGCCTGAACAGTTCTTCTACTTTTTCTACTGGGACCTGAAACTCAACAGACAGTTTCCTGCTAAATTTATTTCTATTTTGTTTAGTTATTTTATTATTCAGAGTAATTAAAGCTTTATCAAGTTGTTCATCACCGCTCCCTGGTTGATAGCTGTCACCTGCAAAGCACTGGATACTATATAAAATCAGCAGCAGTTTTATATATGTCTTTATTTTTTTCACTTACTCTCCCTGTCTTTACTTACCTATACAGAAGCTCGAAAATATTCTTCCCAGTAAATCATCCGAGGTAAATTCACCCGTAATTTCACTAAGTTTTTCCTGGGCCATCTTCAGTTCTTCGGCTAACAGTTCACCTGCCTGTAATTCTATTAAATTATGCCTGGCCAGTTGCAAATGTTCACGTGCATTTTCAAGCGCATCAATATGCCGTCTTCTGGCCATAAAGCGACCTTCATTGCTCTGTTCATAACCCATACACTGTTTAAGGTGGCTCTTTAGTAAATCAAGCCCGTCTGCTGTTTTAGCGCTTAATGCAATATCTGTTTCTTTTTCTGTTTCAATGATCTGGGCTGATCGACCGGATTTATCTATTTTGTTGAATATACGGGTAACACCGATATGCTGTGGTAACTGGTCTTCTATTGCAAGGTGATCTGAATCAGGTGAAGTATCATCAACTAGAAGTAGAATTCTATCTGCCTGTTCTATTTCTTTCCATGCTCGTCGAACGCCTTCCTGTTCTACCGGGTCATCACTCTCCCTCAGACCTGCCGTATCTATAACGTGTAACGGCAAACCATCAATCTGTATATGCTCCCGTAATACATCACGCGTGGTGCCTGGAATATCTGTCACTATTGCGGACTCCCTGCCAGCAAGCTGGTTTAGCAGGCTGGATTTTCCTGCATTGGGCCGGCCTGCAATTACAAGAGTCATACCTTCCCTGAGCAAACACCCTTGCCTGGCTGATTTGAATACTTTCAACAGTGCATCATCTATTCTACTTAGCTTTGCCTCAACCTTACCATCACTGAGAAAATCGATTTCCTCTTCCGGAAAATCCAGCGATGCTTCTACATACAGCCTCAACTCGATCAGGTTCTCTACCAGCTCATGTATTTTTTCTGAAAATTCACCCTGCAATGAACGAACAGCTGCTTTAGCAGCTTCTGCAGATTCTGCTTCGATCAGGTCTGCTATCGCTTCAGCCTGCGCCAGGTCCAGCTTGTCATTCAGAAAGGCCTGTTCGCTAAACTCACCTGCCCGCGCTGGTCGTGCACCTAACTCAAGCACCCGCTTAAGCAGTAGATCCAGAACTACCGGTCCTCCGTGTGCCTGTAGTTCAAGTACATCTTCACCAGTGAATGAATGGGGACTTTCAAATAACAGTGCAATACCACTGTCTATTACCCCAGCATCAGCATCCTTAAACTGTAGATATTCAGCATTTCGAACTTTAGGTACTTTATCGAGTACTTTAGCGGCTATTTCCTTACATTTCGGCCCAGAAACACGCACGATACCAACACCGCCCTTACCCGGGGCAGTTGCAACAGCCGCAATTGTCTCAATGGAATTTGATTTCATATTCTATTGCTTGATTCTCTGGTAACTAGATAGCCATTAAAAAAGGCGCTAAGCCTGCAAAGATAATTTGCGTGCTTAGCGCCTTTTCGTCAATGTATTTTACATACCGGACTTATTTGGCGTTTTCAATGCGCTTGGTAATTACATATTGCTGTGCAATTGAAAGTACATTATTCACAACCCAGTAAAGCACCAGACCTGCCGGGAAGAACAGGAAGAA
>JBFHVK010000471.1:0-1857 GCA_041589615.1 Gammaproteobacteria bacterium
CCTTAGTTATGTATTTAGTAGCTTTAAGATGCCGATTGCTCAACAACACACGAGAGCAAGACCACACAAAGCAATCGGCATTTTAAAACTACTTGTATCTTTACAAGTAGTATAGTCATCCGTGACTTAGCATCTCAGGTAATAGAGATTATCCCTTTGGCATAAACTGACCAACTTCAACGAATGACTGCGCGCTATTACTACCTCCGCCAATCTGAACTATCAGATTGCTGCCCTCTTTGATGGCAAGCTCCTGGATATCCAACTCACGCGCCCTCAAGATGGCTGGTGTCAGCGACTTGTTAAGCATATTGTTGGCTTTAGCAATGGCTTCCGCTATCGCCTCCTGCTTTTTCATAGCCTCAAGCTCTTTATCTTTGGCGACAGCGATCTTGATGGCGTCCTGAATTGACGGGTCGACCTGAACGTTTCGTATGATAACTTTGGTGATGGTGAATACACCTTCGTCACTGCTATCCAGCTTGTTTTGCAACTCAGTCATAATTTCAGCCGCAAGTGAATTACGATTACGGTTGACATCCAATGAGTCCATCTGCCCTACCCGCGAGTACAAACTATTGCGTGCAATGCTTTTAACCAGATCGTAAGCCGGATACCAGACATCTGCGGAATTGTCATAGGCATTTCGATTAGCATATTTAATGTTCAGCTCAGCAATCTTGGATTTATCAGTCGTGTAATACACTTCTGCATCTAAATCCATCAGGTTAAGGTTGTCACCCGCCTGCGGCTTCATGTCACGCATTTGAACCGTAATCTCTTTGCCTGAGAACTCATCGACAGACGAAATCCAGGCGGTGTAGAATCCCTGATCAACCTCTGCGGTGTTAATCTCACCATCCCAGGCCGTTCGTACACCAACATTGTTTGATTCAATTGTGCCGCAACCAATTAAGGCAAAGGCTATCGCAAATATTGCGATAAAGTTTCGAGTGATTTTCATGCTTGCTCCTATTGAGTTTCTAAGAAAAATATCACGGCTGTAAAGAACATCGATACAATTGCCGCAATGATTAATTTACCGGACACAACCACTTCGCTTTTGTTAATGGCTTTGTATCCGAAAATTAAACCTGAGATAATCGTCATGATTATCACAAACAGTAGCAGTGCCCTGATCATAGCTGGTCACTGCTGATAATTTCCTGCTCGTACGATTCCACATTTGGCTGATTAGCCTTGTAGTCTTTATAAGCAGGAATAGCGATTGATGCCAGAATGCCAAGAATGGCGATCACAATCATCAATTCAATTAGGGTAAATCCCGTCATCTTCTTCATCTTTGTCCTCCGAAGTAATGAATTCGATTTTGGTCATATCAATAACCAGCTTGCCATCTTTTATATCAATCACCCCTGTCCATAAAATAACCACAAGGGCGATCAATATAATTGTTGATACAAAATCGCACATGACTACACCGCTATTGGCGCTTTGATTGATGACATGCTTTCGTAACCTTCCAGATGGAAGTCGCCGATTGTAAAGTCGTCAATGTTGTCACGGCGTGCCGTAATGATTAACTCGGGTAGAGCAATTTCATTTGGGTCACGTGTTAAAAGTTCCTCAACCTGGTCAAAGTGATTGTGATAAATGTGTGTATCACCACCAGTCCAGATAAACTCATCCGGCACCATGTTCGTCAAGTGCGCTATCATGTGAACAAGCAAAGAGTATGACGCAATATTGTAGGGTACGCCCAGGAAAGTATCGCAGCTGCGCTGGTATAATTGACACGACAGAGCACGCTCAGGCTTATTGTCGCCCAGCCAAATGTCATCATATACAGCATGTTCGAGCTGAGTCAGTGGACGCGTGTAGAACTGAAACATCACG
>JBFHVK010000472.1:0-1851 GCA_041589615.1 Gammaproteobacteria bacterium
AGTACCAGGTTAACTGTCACCTTGCCATGCAGGCTTTCACTGAAAGCACCAGGGCTGAGATATCGAATCCAGGACACAGGCATAAAAGGTATCACTCATTAGTTTTTATACCTGTGTTGCAATACTTAAGCCATATTTTTTTGATATATAAAACAGTGAGTTACAAAACCATCTATAGAATTATTTTTATTGCTTCGCAGAATGCAATGAAATTTGCTAATACGCATAGCAGTAAATTATTTTACATATATACAAAAATGGCCAGTTTAACCAGGGGGTTTACATAAACTGTTGATAACATGAAAGCAGAAGAAACCGCACAATAGTGCAGGAGCACTTTGAACGTGCGAAAACACGGCCCGAAGGATGAGCACAGAAGTGCGGAATAAATGAACGCGAATAAACGCAAATATGTAATATGTTCAGACTAAATATTATAGAACTCTTCAGTTTCGTCATTCCCGCGTGCTTCTAGCGGGAATCCAGAGTCTTTAAAGATACTGGATCTCTGATAAAAGTATTCAGGGATGATGAATTTCAGGTACAGAATAGTATCAGGCAGTCATTAACGCGCTTCGAAGATTTATTCGGTGTAATAAAAAAGCCCCATCCTTTTGAGAACAGGGCTTTAGCCATCCTGTAGCAAGAAATCAACAGATTAAGTTAACCCCTTGCAGTTTAACTGGCCTTTTCAGTATAACTTTTATAATGATAATTCTACTTTACTACCACTGCCCGGCCTTAACCGCTCCACCCTGTGGATCTTCAGGATTAAACCAGTCGAGTTTTTCTTTCAGTGAAACCACTTCACCCACAATAATTAAGGTCGGTGGTTTAAACTCATGGTTCTTAACGGTTTCTTCCAGTGTGTCCAGTGTGGCGATAATAGTTTTCTGCTCTGGTGTTGTTCCTTTCTGCACCAGTGCAACCGGAGTTGAGCCCGGCATGCCATGCGCCATCATTTCCTTACAAAGTGTTGGTGCACCATGCAGTCCCATATAAAACACAACTGTCTGGTTAGGCTGTGCCAGTGCAGGCCAGTTCAGGTCAACCGTACCATCTTTCAGGTGGCCGGTTACAAATACACAGGCCTGTGAGTAATCACGGTGAGTTAACGGGATACCTGAATAGGAGGCACAGCCTGCAGCGGCAGTAATACCGGGAACCACCTGGAACGGAACATTATTCTGTGCCAGTAATTCAATTTCTTCACCACCACGTCCAAAAATAAACGGATCACCACCCTTGAGTCGTAATACGCGTTTACCTTCTTTGGCAAGTCGTACCAGAAGCTCATTGATATTTTCCTGCTGCATGGTGTGCTTATCACGTTCCTTGCCAACATAAATCAGCTCGGCATCGCTACGCACCATCGCACGAATAGCCGGAGAAACCAGACGGTCATAGACCATCACGTCACAGTTCTGCATCAGGCGTAACGCACGGAAAGTTAACAGGTCCGGATCACCAGGTCCTGCTCCAACCAGGTAAACTTCGCCCTGAAATTCTGGTGACGGATTGGCAGCATCGATGGCTTTTTGTAGCTCTTTCTCAGCTTCGTCTTCATGACCACTAAAGACACGATCTGCAATCGTACTATTGAGCACATTCTCCCAGAAAGTACGACGCTGGTTTACGTTTTCAAATTTCGCCTTCACTTTCTCACGGAAGTTAGCGACCAGGCTACCCAGTCGTCCATACGCGGCAGGGATACAGCCTTCAAGCTTGGTGCGAATCATACGCGCCAGGACAGGAGAAGCTCCGCCGGTAGATACGGCGATCTGTACCGGTGAACGGTCGATAATAGATGGCGTGATAAAACTACAGTGTTCGGGGTCATCCGCAATATTG
>JBFHVK010000473.1:0-1841 GCA_041589615.1 Gammaproteobacteria bacterium
ACCGGTATTGCTCAAGTTGCCTACGGCTAAGGATGAGAAAAAACCATCCTTTAAAGATATCCTGTTGCAGAAGATAAAGGATGAAACCGGTGCTGTTGAAGTACTGGATTATGAACTGAGTTTTTACGATGTGCAGGAACCTGCCTATGTTGGTCTGCACCAGGATTTTATTGCGGCTGCTCGACTGGATAATTTACTGAGCTGTTTTACGGGTCTTATGTCGATGACTGAAACCAGTAACCCGGGTAGTAAATTACTGGTATGTACAGATCATGAGGAAGTGGGTAGTGCCTCTTCAAGTGGTGCGCAGGGAACCTTTCTGCAGTCTGTGCTGGAGCGTATCGCCGGTAATAAGGAAAGTTATGTGCGCATGATTGATAAATCGGTAATGATTTCTGCGGATAATGCTCATGCACTGCATCCAAACTTTGCGGACAAGCATGATGGTAATCATGGGCCTGAAATTAATATGGGGCCGGTTATAAAAACCAATGCTAACCAGCGTTATGCCTCCAATAGCGAAACCAGTGCCCTGTTCCGTCAACTATGTAAACAGGCAGATGTGCCAGTGCAGGCGTTTGTGGTCAGGAGTGATATGGCATGTGGCAGTACAATAGGACCAATAACGGCGAGTAATATTGGTGTGCGGACACTGGATGTGGGTGTGCCGACATTTGCAATGCATTCAATCAGGGAACTTGCCGGCCGCTGGGATGCCTATTATCTATTCCGTGTACTTAAAGAGTTTTATCAATGATGATGCATAAACCCTTTGCAGAATCATGTGTGCAGAATCAGCAAGTTATACTTGATGTGCTGAAGACAATATTTAGCCAACCCGGCGAGGTGCTTGAGCTGGGAAGCGGAACTGGCCAGCATGCAGTGTTTTTTTCTGAGCATCTGCCACATCTTGTCTGGCAGCCGAGTGATCTTGTCGATCAACATGCCGGTATGCAGATGTGGCTGGATGAAGTTGAACATAATCGAATCAGGGCTCCGCTTGAAATAAATGTGGATCAGGGACCCTGGCCAGTATCTGATATAGATTATGTTTTTACCGCAAATACAACACATATTATCTCTAGCCCACAGGTTGAGAATATGTTTCGTCATGTTGCTGCAGGTCTTGCATCAGGCGGGTTATTTGCACAGTATGGCCCGTTCAACTATAACGGTAAATATACATCGGAGAGTAATGCTCGTTTTGACGTATGGTTAAAGCAGCGAGATCCGGGCAGTTGTATAAAAGACTTTGAAAAAATGCAGAGTCTGGCAGAAGAAAATAATATGGTTCTATACAGAGATATAGAGATGCCAGCGAATAATCGAATTTTAGTATGGAAGAAAGCGTAAACATTTATATTTAACACTTACACATGGATTAATGGTAGAGAGATATGCCGATTCAATATAGCTATGAACCTGCATCAGAAATATTAACTGTCAAACTGTCGGGACTGGTGGGGCTGGAAGAAATGGAAAGCACCATGATGCAAATTCTGGAAGATGAAGACATACCTTGCGATACAAATGCTATATGGGATGTGGGTGATATGGAGTTTAATAATATTACTCTGGAATTCCAGCAGCAGCTTGTGGGGCTACGTGAGCAGATAAATGATCGCCGTGGTCATGCGAAAATAGCGATACTTTCGAGTTATACACTGGCCGAGCCATTACTGAAAATGTATACAATCCTTTCAAAAAACCTGAGTCAGACGACCAGGGTATTTATGCTGGAAGATGAAGCAAAACAATGGTTGTCTGAAAAGGAACAGGCCTGAAAGCTGTGCAACTTCAGCATAAACTGCGTCTTTTTTATATTACCTCGGTATTCGGTG
>JBFHVK010000474.1:0-1807 GCA_041589615.1 Gammaproteobacteria bacterium
GGTTCTCTGATTCTGCAAATACGTGGTGATGGGCCGTTACACCTGCTCGTTGTTCAGGCAACTTCAAACGGAACCTTACGCGGGCTGGCTCGCTGGCATGAAGATGTGCCCGCAGAAGATCTACAACAGATTTTTGGTCATGGGCAGATGGTGATGACTATCGAACCTGAAAAGGGTGAACCTTATCAGGGCATTATCGCTCTACAGGGCAAGCGTATTCAGGATGCCATTGAAAATTACTTTAGGCAGTCGGAACAGCTCAACACTCGTTTATGGCTGGCTGCCAGTGATACTGTCTGCAGCGGCTTCCTGATACAGGAGTTACCACAGGATGCTAACGACAACGAAGCCTGTTTTCTTGAAACTCACGACGACTGGCAGCATGCTGAGCACCTGGCTAACACCTTAACCGATGAAGAACTGTTAGATCTTGATACACTGGAAATACTGCACCGCCTGTTTCATGAAGATGATGTGAGACTTTTTGAACCGAGCCCACTGAGTTTTCGTTGTGGCTGTTCCAGTGAACGCATTGAACAGATGATTCTATCCCTGGGCCATGAAGAAGCCAGGAGTATTATTGATGAGCAGGGAAAAATTCAGGTAGATTGTGAATTTTGCAATGCACAATACATTTACGATACAGTAGACATCGAGTCACTATTTTCAGGCAGCACAACAGAGCACCCCAGCACCCAACACTGATCCGGATAATAATATGTCTGTAGACCACGAATATAATAAGGATACAAAGCAGCTCATTATAAAAGTCAACGATAAATTCGACTTCAATCTGTATAACCGTTTTCGAAAAGCCTATAAAAATTTAGACAGCAAACAGGTTTCAAAAATTACTGTGGATTTGAAAAAGGCCGACTATATAGATTCTGCCGCACTAGGCATGCTATTACTTCTGGATGAACACTTTAAACATTGCAGGATAAATATCATTAACTGTTCTGACTACGTAATGCGTGTGATGGATGTCGCTCACTTCGCACAAAAATTCGACATCAGTCACTAGTCACCATGCTAAACGCTGATCACCATAAAGCTTTTCTCAAGCAGGCCATAGAACTTGCAATACAGTCTGCTTCTACAGATGGCGGCCCATTTGGTGCAGTTGTAGTTAAAGATGGCAAGGTGATTGGCCAGGGCCATAATCAGGTCACTCACCTTTGCGACCCGTCAGCACATGCAGAAATTGTTGCCATCAGAGACGCCTGTAAAAACCTTAATGACCACCAGCTCGATAACTGTATTATTTATACAAGTTGCCAGCCTTGCCCGATGTGCATGTCGGCCATTTACTGGGCAAGGATTCCACAGCTGATTTATGCAGCGACGGCAAAGGATGCTGCCTCTGCAGGTTTTGATGACCAGTTTATTTATGATGAACTGGCCAAACCTGAATCGATGAGAAGCATCTCGATCACACATCTTGAGCATGAGCAGGCGCGCGAAAGCTTTGAGGTGTGGCAGAAAAATTTACAGAAGATAGAATATTAATATGAATCGGAGGACCGGTTGAGGTCCTCCGTTGTATTGACACTAATCGTTATAAATGGGTATTTTCAGATAATGCTGGCCATTAGATTCTACTTTCGGCAACTGACCCGCAGTCAGATTCACCTGTACACCCTGATAAATCAGTCGCGGTAATGGCAGCTTGGCATCCCGCGTTTCCATAAAGCTGACATAATCCTGCTGACTGCGTGAAGCAGGCAGGTCAACATTTGAAGCCTTACTCTCTGCAATGGTGGTTGACGTTTGTAGTTCACGTTTACCCGGGTAATCATGCCCAGGA
>JBFHVK010000475.1:0-1800 GCA_041589615.1 Gammaproteobacteria bacterium
ACATGGCAACTATGACTGGTTAACCGGTGCGGGCAGCATTACTATTCTGAAGAACGGAATAGAGTTCGCGGCCACTTATTTTATTTTGCTATTACCGCTGTTATTTTTTGGTGCCGGACGTGTAAGTATTGACCACTTGCTGCGTCGTCACTTCATGGATTAATTCATCATTGATAATCAGGCTTCCTCTGCGTTCCGACATATTACGCAGAGGGAGTTTACAACATCACATATTAATTCTACTTATCTCCCAAAACACTTATCAGTATATTTTCTTGGCATCATCAGTTAATTCTGCTTAGACTTTTATTAGTTAAAGCTGTTTTTCAGGAGGTCATTATGAATATCAATATGTCAGACATAATGCTACACATTGATGAAGAGCTATCTAGTCAGGAGCAATACGCACTTGAACACACGATGCGTGAACAGAAAGGTGTTGTTGGGCTGGGTTATCATGATACCCAACCCCACCTGATGATTGTTGAATATGACAAGGATGCGACAACACCAAAAGAGCTACTCAGGTCCGTGAACGACTATGGTTTACATGCCGAACTGGTAGGGTTTCTATAACCAGCGCTGAAACACTAGTCAAATAGCTTCTGCCACCACCTGCGGCGATTGTTTGCAGGCTGCAGAGCATCCTGCAAGTTCACCGGTTTCATTTTAGACATAACCCAGCCGGGTAATGGTGGATTTTCACTGAAGCCACAACTAACACCCAGGTTGTGTGGATCAAAAATCTTGATGAAATCCGGAGACTGATGATTGTCGGCATAGACAATGCCGCAATAATCTTCATCGTGCTCACTGTGCAGCAACTGATCAATTTCATCGATAAAATTAAGTACATGCTGCTTGCTGCTTGGCTCGGTAGGTGCTTCCTCACCAATCGCATACACATACCAGCTATCATCTATCTGTGGTTTGAGATTTTGCCAGAATGCTTCGAGCTGTTCCCAGCGTAACAGGGATTCAAACCGACCTAGCTTGAAACGCTCTACATATGGATCACTGTACTGTTGATCTTGTGACATACTTACACTCGTTAACTGGTTATTCTCTGCTTAAGCCAGTCCTGCACATCAGTGATACCCCGGTGCAGATATTCCGCATCACTATATACATTAGCCAGGATTATCACGCCCTGCATTTTTGCCAGCAGATCCATGGCAATTTCATCCGAGCGCTCAACCTGCCCCAGCTGCTGAAGCTGCTGCTTGATCCAGTTTTTTAATAAATCGAACACCGCTGTCAGTCGCTGTGGTGAGACATCCGTATTCTGGTCTTTTACCAGCTCGGAACTTAAGCTACCTATAGGACAGCCATAGCGCAACACTTCTGTTTGCTTCTGTAGCGGAAACTTTACAAAGGCCAGTAATCGCTGCATTGCATCTTCAGATGCTTTCTCACAGCTTTCTAACATTTCCCTGAAATCATGCAGGCGTGCGTCCACCACCGCGGAAAGAATATCTTCCTTGGTTTTAAAGTAATAATAAAAATTACCCCGTGGGATACCTGTCTCATCAGAAATATCACTGAATGATGTCTGGTTATATCCACGAGAGTAAAATAGATGGTCAGCTGCATCGACGATCCGTTGACGATTTGCAGATCCTTTAGATCCCATAACTCTGCCTGCTCGTAAGACTGTTAAATAAATTCTGGCTCAATCCTGTCTATCATTTCACACTCTGCACTAATACGTGATAGTGTGTAAAGACGGTATCAGACAATCGTATGATTTTTTCACCCTAAATTCAATATATAGATGATAAATGAATGGTTTTTCATATA
>JBFHVK010000476.1:0-1796 GCA_041589615.1 Gammaproteobacteria bacterium
ATAAAGTTATCATCAGCATCATATAGAATAATGTCATTCGAAGGCATATTGTATGTACCATCACGAAGATAGTTCATAATGGTATCTGCCAGCCATAGCTGGTTTTTCTCATCATACGCCCTGAAAATCTGCGTAATAGACTGGCCAGTGACATCATGAGTAATATACCCGGTCAGTTTTTCAGCAACCGGATTCAGGTATTCCACCAGGCCAGCACTATCTGTAGTAATAATCGCATCACCCACGCTTTTTAGCGTTATCTGGGCTTTTTCCTTTTCCAGGAACAGTTCTTTCTCGGTCGAGGTTGTTTTACGAATAACATAGGCTGCTACCGCAAACGCAAATAACAGGATGGCTGAAAACAGAAGAAGCTGCATCTGGTTTGATGAGAGATAATGTAGACGCGCATCCTCACGAGACTGATCAATCACAGATTTCTGGTAAGCCAGCAGCTGCAGGAAATAGTCGATAATGACTCCCTGACGCGTATACACCTCATCAATAAGAATTTTCTGAGCCTGTTTAACCACTTCAGGATCATCACTCATAGCCATTTCAGCCGCCTGGCGCTGCATGGTTAATGCAGCCATGATGGCTTTATTCTGATCATCGATGATTGAATGCTCATCATGATTAAGACCCATCTCTATAAGTCTTGTCCTGTTAACAAAAAAATAGTTCGCCTGTGCATCGAGCTTCATATTAATTTCATCTTTGACGAAAGGATCATCTTCATTAATCATTTCAAGCGTAAGGCGAGTGCGGCTACGTGCGGCTTCTATCAGGTTGGTGATGATCTCCATCTTATCACTGGCGCGACTGCTTCCCTGAATAGTTTCAAAAGAAGCATCCATATGTGATTTGCTCATAAAAGCAAAAACAGTGAGAAGAGCAATCAGAATACCGAAGCCGAGCAGCAGAATATAGATCAACTCAGATTTACGGCGAAGAGTCAGTGACATAATGTCTATCTAATAATTGTTATATTATTCTGAAGATAGCACAGCTTTGGAGAAGCAGGCTGAATAAGCTAGAAAGTCGCATTATATTAGGTAAGCTGACCTGATATTCTATTTAACATAATATACATTATGCGCATATAAGGGTATACAGGAGATACTACGGAGGTTGTTGATGTGGCTCTCTTGATATCTTTTCGGCACCTCCAAATCGTCGAGTGCATGATCCACGGAAAGAAACTCTACTAGAACAATATGCAAGTGACCTGGCTCTTCATTTTCATCAATAGTATTTTTTAAGATGATCGAGCACAACTGTACTGTTGATATGTCGAGGTAGATGCCAGTATGCATTCGAATTAAGTGTGAACTTTTCCTCCACATAAATTTGACTATTGAAGTACTAAAATACCTGTCTTCATAAACGACTGGTTCCTGGTAATGTATAGACAATGACTCATTGCATCCGGCCAGGTGCTTCAGTCAGGTGTGGTTCTCATTTGGGCACGGAAGCTCACAATATGAAATCCGCTTAGCAGGACTAGATCTGGTAACTTACTCCTGTCTTTAATACACCTTTAGTCCATGTCTAACGCTTGTGTATCCAGCTTTTTTACGTATACTTGGCCAATGCAATTTTATAGTGACAACAAAAAGCTCATCTCGCTGATCAGTTACCTGTTAACTGTTACGATTCTTATTGCCTCTATTTTTCCTGTGCAGATACATCTGCACCACACAGATACACATGACCAGACCCGTCATGAACATGTAATCGACAGCCACTTACTGTTTGATAACCATGACACATCACATGCTGAACACCCTTCTTATCAC
>JBFHVK010000477.1:0-1795 GCA_041589615.1 Gammaproteobacteria bacterium
ACAGTGAGAGTGTTTTTTAACCACTCGAATATGGTGCAGGGTGTTGTTGACTATGTACCATGCGCCACTGGCGATAGTTGGATAATAATTGAGCATCAAGCGAATTTACCAGTGTATGTTCAAGTTTTTGATTACATGATATTAACGGGTAAGGCTGAGTAAATATAACAGTTAATTAGACAGACGCGAAACTATTCAATATTTCATATTTCTGTCTATTACAATATTTCATGCTTGCTAATCCAGCTTTTTAGCAAGCTCTGATATAGGCTCTGCATAGTAGATCATTAATGACTTTAAATCTCTATGTCCTATGACTCGTGCAAGCTCTAATACATCGAGCTTTTTGCTTAATCTGGTTAAAGCTTCTGAGCGTGAATCATGGAAGTGGACATCAGGATAACCGGCCTTATTTTTGGCCTTTCTAAATAGAGAATCTAATGAAGAAGAAGAAACAGAAAACAGTTGACCATTTTCTTGAAGAAGCCGCATCAAATCTATCGCTCTCAGAGATAAGGGAACTATGCGAGTGTCTCCATTCTTTGTGGCTTGGAGGGAAACGGTTTGTGCCGAAAAATCAAGATTCCCCCTTGAAAGGGTTAATATTTCACCCGCTCGCATCCCAGTCTCAATCGCCAGAAGAAAAGCAATAGCAACTTCCTGTTTTTTTAACCAAGGCTCAACCCCTTCAACATAACCCAATTCTTTGACTATTCCGTCTATCTCATCTTGAGATAATCCCCGCTTTCTAGGCTTTGAATCTTGAGGCCTTTTTATACCATCCATAGGGTTTTTAGTGATCCAGCCCCACTCGTGGATAGCCGCCTTTATAACCTGGCTGAGAACCGTCATTTCCCGCCGTACTGAGGCCGATTTAACCGCTTTTAAGCGTTCGTTTTTCCATTTTGATATATGACCCTTATTAAGTTCTGAAAGCGGGATATCGGGCAATTGTGCCACTATACGGGCCAAAAATTGGGACTCTTTCTTGTACCCTTTGTGATTAATGGCTATTTCTTCAAGGTACTTATCAACAGCCTGTTTTATAGTGCTATCGCTGGGTGTGTGTTCAGAATATTCCTGTTCTGTTACCCTAGCCCATTCCTTCGCGTCCTTTTTCGTGGGTAATGATTTGCCCTTACGGACTCCATTTACATATATTTCAGCGTAATACTTATTGCCGCGCTTCCTGATCGTTGCCATATTTCCCCCTCGAAAACAACGGCCCTAAATACAGAAAATTCCACATTTAAGGCCCCCTTGACGTAATGTTGACGTAGAAGGGTAGTAAAAAATATACGAGATAGTAAGAGAATATACAGAGAATGAAGACTTAACTAATTGATTGTAGATGAGAAAATAAAAACATTGACAACATAATACGAGTTATGGCGGGGTAGGTTCGCGTCTAGCTCGGGGAGCCAAACAACTACGACAGAGGGGCATTTAAGCCCCTTTGACGTAATCTTTGACGTAGATAATCATCCTTTTGCTATCTGTAAGTATTCCCTTACAAAATTATCCACTAGTTTCTTAAGTTTTTTTTCCTTGTTCTCTGTCAACTTCTTGTCGGTTTTGAGAAAGCACACAGAACATTTTTTATCATTTGGGTTAGAATTCACTTGTTAGGCCTTGCTTATGGGGTTTAACAACGGGGCTGGGCTATTGGCGTAGCCTGGCCTCACCTTTAACCTAACTTACGAGTGGGGGGGGGGGATTGGATCTTTTGACGGGTGCGAGAAATAGCTATAATATTCGTAATTGTTAATATAGTGTATTTGATGTGTATCTAATA
>JBFHVK010000478.1:0-1784 GCA_041589615.1 Gammaproteobacteria bacterium
ACAAAGTACAAATAGCGCACCAGAGGGTAACCAGGATGAGGAAACATGTATTCGACATTAGTAAGCAGGACAGTGTTTCCATTGAAGCGGTCATTTTCATACCCTCTCAGGTCATCACTACTACCCAGGCTGAAAGCACTATCTCCAAGAACATCCTGATTAGCATGCCCCAGTTTTGTCTGCACGTTAAGGTTTGATAATGGATTAGCTGCTATTGGATAATAACTTCTGTAGGTAAACTGATGACGCGTGAATTCGGCATCACTACCAAGTCTTTCATCTGAAATATCTATCCGGTAACTATAATATTTACCGCCACGATTATACTCATACTCACTGATGCTGGTATATGAAGCCTCCATACCAACTACAACTGCATCCTGTTGATCAGAAAACTGCTCACCAGAAATTACTTCATTATAACGTTCCTGATACTTGATACTTCCACCAACCAACCATCCCCTGTTACGGCCTCGCTCATTTAGCCAGCGAGACATAGAGAAAATGTACTCATCATCCTGACGATTTATTACTCCATCAGTTTCATCAACATCATTGATGCTTAGCCATTCAATATCGATATTGTAAGGACTGTTATTAATATTCGGATAGTAATAACTTAATGACTTCCTTGTTTCATCAACGCCACTGGTATCACCCCTGTCTTCCAGCAGGAGACGCATACTATGGTTATAGCCCGCTACATTATCCCAACGCACCTGCATACCCAGATGCACCTCATCATCATTCGCCCTGGCACGTGGCAATATAATAAGATAGTATTTTTCCTCGACAACAAATACCAGATCCAGCTGTTTATTACCTTCTATGAACTGCTGGCTGCTGGTTGAATCAATTATGTAGTAATGAACACTTTTAAACAGCCCCAGATCCATGATGGCCTGACGTGATTTTTCTATCTCTGTTTCATTCAATACATCGCCTTCACGAATGTATATTTCACGATTCATTACTTCAGCACGTGTTACCTTATTTCCTTCATAGCTAATACTACGAATAACCGTTGCCGCATCAACAGGCATGCTAAAGGCAAATATAATTAACCAGAGTAATGCTTTCGTTTTCTGCATATTTTATTTGACAGTGTGTCTCCCCATTGATGTAGCGCCAGTCCTAGCAACACAAATGATGTCCCTGCCAAAAGGCTTTTACTGATGTCTTCATTATTAAAGGCATAGCCTATAATTAATGCAAGCACAGGCGTTATTAAGGTAATCAACGCCACACTTGAGGTAGCTAGTCGTTTAAGCAGGTAGTAATAACAGACAAAACCCAGTACCGACCCAACAACCCCTAAATAAAGAATAGACCATAGCGCTTTCTGCGGAATCATATCTGGTAATTCGGGTGCAAATAACAGATACACGGCTATAAACATAGGCATGGAATACAAAAGCCCCCCGGCCACCAGTGCCAGCGCTGGTATATCGGTCTTTACACTCTTTACCCACACAGCACTCAGTGCATGTATTATTACGGCAGATAATACCGATAACATGCCATAGAAATAGTCTCCCTCCAATGACATATCTTGTGAAAAAATAACCAGTAAGCCTGCCACCCCTGACAGGGCGCCCATTACTTTCATCGCACTAAAGCCATTCTCATGTATGAAACGCCAGGCGAAATAGCCTGTCACAATGGGAGAAAAACCAAAGATGACTGATATCAGGCCAGAACTGATATATTGAGCCCCCCAGTAAACCGGCAACATCCCGCCAAATAGCGCTGTAGCAGCCGCAAGATATGCTTTATGTGCCGCA
>JBFHVK010000479.1:0-1780 GCA_041589615.1 Gammaproteobacteria bacterium
AGATAATCTCGATTACCAGTTTTAACCAGGTAGCGAGTTACTTCACCTTCCGTGCCATGGAATTCAGGAACCGAACTTGCCTGGAGTGTTTCTACTTCGATTATCTCTGCGATAACGTTTTGTGAAGAAGTCTCATTCTGAAAATGCAGTTTTGCCACATCTGCAGGCCAGAAATGACTCATGCCTCGTACCATAATCAACAATAGCAGACCAAATACGGCAACTAGCGCTATACTAATAGCTCCAGCATTCAACCATATAAATGGTGTACCCGTTTTAAACCACTGCTGAATCATAAACCACTATACCTTTTACGTAATCGGTGACGAATCATTTCTGCCATAGTATTGAAGACAAAAGTGAACATAAACAGGATAAGTGCAGCCAGGAATAGCACACGATAATGAGTACTGGCGACTTCAGCTTCTGGCACTTCAACTGCAATATTAGCAGCGAGCGTACGCATACCCTGGAATATACTCATATCCATCAATGGTGTATTACCTGTGGCCATTAAGACGATCATGGTTTCACCTACAGCACGCCCAAAACCCATCATTACAGCAGAAAATATACCCGGACTAGCTGCGGGTAATATTACAAAAACCATAGTCTGCCAACGCGTAGCGCCTAGTGCCAGTGAACCTCTAACCAGATGTTGTGGCACACTGAATAAGGCATCTTCTGCTATTGAGAAAATGGTAGGAATGACAGCGAAGCCCATGATAATTCCAACAACAAGCGAGTTGCGCTGGTCATAACTCATGCCCCATTCATTACTCAGATAGCCACGCAAGTCACCATTAAAAAATACATTTTCAATTGGGCCACTCAGTGACATTGATATCCAGAGTAATAACAGTACGACCGGTATAAGTATCAGTGCTTCCCAGCCTTCATAACGTGAGCGATTGGGTAACAGGCTCCAGATATAAGCACATAATATAAAACCCAGTGGAAAAAGAAGCATGACAGTAAATACACCGGCGAGGTGAGTTTCTACATAGGGTGCTAACCACAAGCCGGCAAGAAACCCGAGAATTACAGTGGGTAATGCCTCCATAATTTCGATTGAAGGTTTAACTGTCTGGCGCATCTTAGGTGCCATGAACTGTGCAGTAAACATCGCACCCAGTATAGCTATAGGCACAGCGAACAACATGGCATAAAACGCTGCCTTGATAGTACCAAACGAGAGAGGAACAAGGCTTAGTTTAGGTTCAAATTCATTGGTAGAGGCCGATGACTGCCAGATATAATCCGGTTCATCATAGCCTTCATACCAGACCTTACCCCACAGGACATCCCATGACACTTCCGGGTATTCATTGTGAACTTTGTACAAATGAAGCTGGTTCCGGTCATCTGCGACCAGCAGATGCTGTGCACGAGCTGACCATGCCATCTGGCTGATAGAAGTGTTAACCGTATTTATACTCGCCAGTGTGCGTTGCGAAGTTGAATAGTATATTGTGATGTTGCCCGTTTCATCTGCAACTGCAAATCCCTTACGACGTTGTTCTGATGCTATTGAGCTGATGGGCTGTTTATTTTCATGGAAATTTCTTATGTAGGTAAGAACCTTTCCGTTGTCTCCACGGGCAGGCATCCATTGCTGTATTTCTCCATTATTGAGTGCTACCAGTACTGAAACACCGCCGAGTAACAGTTTCAGCTGGTTAATTTCACGATCGAATTTGAATTCCCTGAAATCATTACTCAGGCCATCAATATCAAGTGCATAATCCAGTAGCACACCACCTGATTTTGCCAGATATAG
>JBFHVK010000480.1:0-1778 GCA_041589615.1 Gammaproteobacteria bacterium
GTTAATATTGAACAGGAGAAAGTCTGGAATTTTCAGGATAAAACTGAAGAAAGTGAAGCGTCGAGTCCTGATTTACTCTGGATTGCAGAATTATTTCGTCTTTTTGCGATTATAATTGAAGCTGCCCTATGGCTGTTACCACTGGTCATTATTTTTTATCTATACAAATACAGAGAGTACTGGATAAATCTGGTGCAGGGTAATGGCTTTCAAGCTAAGGATAAAGTACTTCCTGATACACTATTTGGACTGGATATATCGCAACAGAGTCTGCCAGATGATGTGCCCGGGCAAGCCAGGAAACTGTGGGCGTCTGGTGAATATAGAAGTGCGGTTAGTCTTTTATACAGGGGATCACTTGCATCCATTTTTAGAAGTTACACATTCGAACTGCCACCTGGTGCCACAGAGCAGGATTGTTTGCGTGAGGTTGAACAGAGTAGCCACCTGACGCTACAAAATCCTGATGAAGCTTCGAGTCAATCAGTACCACCATCGCTACTTATAGAACATTTTCGATTACTCACTGATCTATGGGTGGAACTGGCATATGCACATAAACTACCGAATGATGATCATTTTAATACTTTATGTGAACAGTGGTCCCGGGTTTATAGCCGTGAAGGCGGGAATTAATCGTGGCTGTTATTAAAAATAATAATTCGAATTTAATCGGCTATATACTTCTTGCTGCTGTTATTGCAGGTCTCTCATGGCTGGCTTACAGTCGACTTGATTATCGCATCGAAGAAGTTGATAAAGGATTCAGTGGTGAAGCATTACGTAATCCTTATCTTGCGGCTGAATATTTCCTAAGGAAAATGGGGCAGGATGCCGAAGAAATAAAACTCTTTTCCACTAATGCTAAAGCACCATCTGAATCAGATACAGTATTGATTCCTGGTGATCGAACTGCCTTTAATCGTAGGCAATCAGATGAATTGATGGAATGGGTTAAAAGTGGCGGGCATCTCATTATCACCGGAAGGGCAAACAAGGTTGACGATAAGGCTGCGAGAGATTTTCTACTCGATCCACTGGGTATCCATATCGGCTGGAAAGTAGTAGAAGGTGAAGATGTTGATAGAGAACAGCCGGTGAGTGTTGATATAGAAGATGAGGATTATTTCTGGTTAATTGACTTTGTTGATTATCAGGTAATTGAAGTAAATAGCAGTTTTGATCAACATGTGCTCTGGACAATCGAAGATAATGATCGAATACATGCTGTACAGCTTGAAATTGGTAGCGGGCGTATAACGCTACTATCAGATATGCGTATATTTCGGAATGAATATATCGATAAATATAATCACGCAGAATTTCTATATAGTTTAAGTAATGATCAGTTACGACATTCAACAACTGGCAGGTTTCTCTATTCCTTATTTGAAGATCATATGTCCTTACTTGAATGGTTAAATGAAAATGCAAAACCACTTGTTTATATATCTTTTATATTGATTGTATTTAGTTTATGGATGATCGTTCCTCGTTTTGGGCCAATTATAAATATAAGACGTCCTGTTCGCAGGCGGTTTATGGATCATCTCGTCGCTTCCGGGAATTATCACTGGAGAATGGGGCATTATTCAAGATTACTACTGTCTGTACGTAAACAGTTAAGTAACCAGATTCAATCCCGGTTTCCAGAGTGGATCAATCTGAGTCGTACAGATCAGATTGCACAGTTATCGGAATTAAGTGGCATGCAAAGTTCATCTATAGAGAATGCACTGTTTGACACCAATATAGAGCGTGTTGAGCATTTCGTTAAA
>JBFHVK010000481.1:0-1766 GCA_041589615.1 Gammaproteobacteria bacterium
AATCAACGACTTACTGTCGGGAGACAGCAAATGCCAGCACATCTAATCCGCACACCCTTTCAATTCATTGATAGCAACGGGAACCCCGTATCAGGTGGAACCGTAGAGTTTTACGAGCCTAACGGTTCAAGCACACCTAAAGCGGTGTATTCAGATAAAACCTTGACCACATCAGCAGGCACTAGCGCGACTCTCAACGCTTTGGGCATGTTTTCTACTGAGCTATTCGGTAGCGGTGATTATTACATGGTAGTTAAGTATGCCGATGCCTCAACAGCGTATGATATGGAATATATCGAGGGTGAAGGCTCTGGAAATAACGCCGCTACTGAATGGGTTGAAAGCGTAACCCCGACTTATATTGGCGCGACTTCTTTTAGTGTACCTGGTGACTTAACAAGTGACTTCCACGTAAACCGAAGGATTAAAACAGAGAACACCGGAGGTACGGTTTATTCGACTATTGTTAGCTCTGCTTATACCTCACTTACTACGGTTACAGTGGTTAATGATTCAGGCACATTAGACAGTGGTTTAAGTTCTGTTGAATTGGGTTTTTTACGGGCTGATAATATTTCATTCCCAGAGTGGGCCGTTTCTTCTGAGGTTTCTTCTGGCCCGTCGGCCACCATATCAACGGGCAGTATAACTGTTCCAGCGAATAAAGACTTAAGGCTTACTGCTAATCTTATATATCACGCAAGTAACGTAGCGGACACGCTAGGGCTTATTATAAACGGAGACACTACAGGGACGAATTATTACACTAGAAGGGTGAGGAATGTGACAGATTCAGGCTCTTTAAATGGCAGAGGCATTGCTTATCCTGTATCTACAGATGACAAGGTTTCCATTGATTTAACAATCTCCCCAAATTCAACGAGTGGGCAGACGTTGATTACAGGCTCGATTAATGTATTTGATGACACTACAAATACTCAATATGTTGAAAATATAGTATGCACATATATGTCATCAGCGGCCATAACTTCGATAGCGATTGACGATTCAACCACTAATTCGGTATTTGATAACGGCTCTAGGATAAGGCTTAGTTTTATATAATGTCTAACTTCCTAAAAGACCTATTCTCAGGTAAAAAATCACTCAATATCAACGGCAAATCTAAGCACTTAAACACGGATATAGAATTTAATGAGAATAATCCAGGTTTAGGCTTGACGTTTGAAAACGGCAATAAATTACTTGCTCTGGGTGGTTATAAAAACTCATTCTCCGAACCGTCTTATTATATTGGCGCGGGATTAAAAAAGCGTTTCGGTAATGACTTATATATAGAGCCTGGTCTATTGGGTGGTGTAGTCACGGGATACGATAAAAAGCTCACTCCGATGGTTTTACCCTCCCTTTCCTTTGGTATTAAGGACTACGGCGCATTGAATCTAATGTATGCCCCTGAGTACCACGATAACCCTGCAACCGTAATGATGAACCTTTCAGTCCCTTTCGAGTGAATTATGCAAATAGACGACGATACAGCCAAATATGGAATATTAACCTTAATAGGGGTTATCTCAGGCGCGTTTACATGGCTTTCAAAGCGCCAGATTAATCGGATAGACGAAGTTGAAAAAAAGGTGATTTACTTGGAAAAAACAACCGTACACCAAGAAAAAATAGAATCCGAGTTTAGAGAAATACGTCAACTTGTCGCTGATTCACGGAAAGAGTTTAGAGAGGAGCATCACCAGACACGCAAGGAAGTAAAGGACGACATTCAACAGATGAGGGACAACATTATTCAA
>JBFHVK010000482.1:0-1759 GCA_041589615.1 Gammaproteobacteria bacterium
AAGTGTTTTACCTGCCATCGACATTTTTAGGCCATTATATTCTGGTGGATTGTGGCTGCCGGTGACCATAATGCCAGTGCCGGTCTTCAGGTGGTGAGTGGCAAAGTAGAGCACAGGTGTTGGCACCATGCCCACATCAATCACATCGCAGCCACCCGCATTCAGGCCTTCTGTTAAAGCTATGGACAGTTGTTTGCTGTGTAGTCGTCCATCCCGTCCAATGGCAACAGTATTAACTCCCTGCCCAAGGCACTCAGTCGCAAAGGCCTGGCCTATCAGTCGTACGGTATCGGGCGTGAGATCAGTCTCGACGACGCCACGAATATCATACATACGAAAAATAGCAGGGTTAACAGTGCTCATACAGCAGATCCTTAAAAGGTTTGTTCAATATTGCAGTTTACCGGTCACAGGAGTGACTGACGGGATGGGCTAATCCTATCATAGAATACTGCTGAGACAGAGCCTGTGCAGCAGTATATACAGTAGATGCCAGGATTGGGGGGTAACAGAAAAAGATGACGGGTGTCAGTGAAATGAGAAGAATTACAAGGTTGCTGAGCTAGCTGGATGCGGTAACCCTGATTACTTCATCGATAGTTGTAATGCCTTTGAAGGCTTTTTTAAAGCCGTCATAGCGCATGTCCCTGAATCCACTTTTCTCAGCTTCAGCTTTGAGTTCATTGAATGTGGCATGGCTGAGTATCATGTCACGAAGAGGTGATTTTATATGAACAAATTCATGGATTCCAATACGTCCAGAGAAGCCAGTGCCTCCACAATGTTCGCAGCCTGTTCCATGGAATAAAACGGGCAGGTCAAGATTGTTACTATCCCAGTAGAAATATTTCTGTAATAGCTCAATATCAGGCGTGTATTCTTCAATGCAGTGTTCACAGTTTTTTCGCACCAGCCGTTGTGCAAGTACACCGACAAGTGCTGGAGCCACGATATAAGGTTCAACGCCCATGTCGATAAGACGAGTAACGGCCTGTAGTGCATTATTGGTATGCAGGGTGCTGAGTACCAGGTGGCCAGTGAGGGCTGCTTCGCTTGCGATTCCCGCTGTTTCCCCATCACGGATTTCACCGACAAGAATGATATCAGGATCCTGCCGTAAAGCTGCGCGTAATATCGATGCAAACGTTCGGCCTGCTCGAATATCAACCTGTGACTGAGTGATGGTAGGCACCTGGTATTCAACCGGGTCTTCGATGGTCATGATATTTACATCAGGTTGATCCAGTTCGTTGAGTGCGGCATAGAGTGTGGTTGTTTTGCCTGAGCCTGTTGGCCCGGTAACAAAAATAATGCCATTGGGTTCTTTCAGGGCTTCCTTGAAGTCATCAAATATATCCCTGGATAAGCCAATTCTCGAAAGGTCGAGTGGTATGCCGGATGCGGCACTGCCGAGAACGCGCATGACTATTTTTTCACCATGGGTGGAAGGCAGGGTAGATACGCGTATATCAACCTTATGTTCTCCAACCGGTAATGAAATCTTGCCGTCCTGTGGTTTTCGACGTTCTGTAATGTCGAGTTTTGACATGACCTTGTAGCGTGCAACCAGGCTGGTGCCTAGAATGCTGGGGAAACGCATTTTAGGGCTGAGTACGCCATCATTTCGAAATCGTATCAGGTACTCATTTTCTTTGGGCTCAATGTGAATATCGGAGGTTTTTTCCTTGACCGCCAGCATTAGTAAAGATTCAGAAATTTCTATGACAGGTTCAAGGTCCGCAAGTTGTTCTTCAGTCAG
>JBFHVK010000483.1:0-1755 GCA_041589615.1 Gammaproteobacteria bacterium
CCCGGTTAATAACCCCCGAAACATGAGTATCCCCCATGAGTGATAAAGTCCTGATTACCGTTGGCAAAATCAAAATTGAAGCCCAGCTGGCTGATACCCCTACCGCCAGAAATATCCGTGATTCACTGCCGTTCGCCAGCAAGGCCCAGCTATGGGGTGATGAAGTATTCTTCGAAACGCCAGTGATGGCCGAAGACGAAGCCGACGCAAAAGACGTGATCAAGGCGGGTGAAATCGGTTTCTGGACCGAGGGCAGCTGTATCGCCATCGCCTTCGGCAAAACCCCCGCTTCACAGGCTGATGAAATCCGCCTGGCCGCGAAAGCCAATATCTGGGCTCATGCCGTCACCGATGTTACCCTGCTTAAAACCACTAAACCGGGTGATTTTGTGTTTATTGAAGCGCTCTAAGTCTTACTGATTAGTAACAGCGAACGCTCATTTATAAAAAAGGCATGAGTCACTGTAGCGATTTAACGCCCAGATCACTCATGCCTTTTTAGTTTGCATTCAGATGCTTGGTTAAATTGTTTTCAGTATATTTCCAACAACAATCTCTGCTGCCTTCTCCCATGATACAGCCAGTTTTTTAGGATCAGACTTTAATTCATCGATCGTAAATTCTGGCGTACCATCTGCCATGGCGGTGACAAAATCATAGTTTTCCCAGACCACCTTTCCATGCCTGTCCACGAGCTGCGCACTCGCCCGAAGCACAGGTGATAGTACGCTGGAAAATCCATGTGTAATTGCAATACCATATTGCTCAATTTTAATATTCAGCTGTGCATCAACCTGGCGGCCATTCACCACAAACAGTTTTCGACCCTGAATCTGTTTTTCGAATTCCTGCTTAACGATATTATCTATAAGCACATTATTGTGACGTGCATACTCGGCTATTTCCTCTGCCGGCCCCATATTGGCTGCCGCGGTTATCGCACCACCAATTGCACCAAACATAAAACCAATACCGGAAGCTGGCCCCATATAAAACATTTCATCAACCACAAATACCTCTGGATTAACTGAAATACTTCTAATAGCCTGACGATCTGCATCACTCATTTTCTGAGTACTTCCACAGCCCACCAGAAAAACAGTAAAAAACACAATTGCAAAGCTGATACTTCTTTTCATCATTATAATTATTTCCCTTAAAGTCGTTAATCAATGTCCAGTTATGTAAATATCATAAACTGGCTCTATCGCTTTATATCAGATACAAAAAAATTTGGAAAGTAATGCACAAAACTTTACATAACAACTGGACTTCATCCATCAAAACGGGAAAAAGTCACACTTTGTAACTATTTATATGCCATATTTATCAAATGTAATAGAACAGTAGTGATAGAGTCAGATCTATAAATGGCATCTCTAACGTTAGAACAAGCTTGAGAAAACAAATATCCATCATACGGACAAATCCCATGAAACTAAAATTACTAACAACCTTAATTGCCCTCACACTCAGTGCACCAGCTATCGCCGACAAACCCGAATGGGCAGGTAAAGGCAAACCCACTGCCGAGCAGAAACAGGCATATAAAGATGCAAAACAAAGTAACCGGGAAAACAGGGATGACGATGATGGCTTACGTGAACGCGAAAAAGAGCGCATGGAAAAAATGAAAGAAAAACGTGATCGCGATGACAATGATGATGACAGGGACAATGAAAAGAAGAAGTATAAGAAAGAAAAAAAATCTAAGGACGATGATGATGACAACGATAAAGATAAGAAGTCACGAAA
>JBFHVK010000484.1:0-1753 GCA_041589615.1 Gammaproteobacteria bacterium
AAAGTGCGGAAGTGACCAACTATGATATGCGAGCAGAATGGTATTTCTCTGAAGAAGAAAGTGTAAGTCTGGCTTATTTCGTAAAAGACTTTATCAGCCCCATTGAGAAAACACTCCTCACGGGTGGAGCGGTGTTCTCGTACCGAAATGGTGATTCTGGCTCTGTAAATGGTGTGGAGCTGGATTTCAGAAAGAATGTTGATTTTGACAGCTTTATGTTCTTCGTATCGGGAAATATTTCTTTGATCGATTCCGAGGTTGAAATTTCCGGACGTTCGAGGGCGATGCAAGGACAGCCTGATACCCTGGCAAATATTCAGTTGGGTATTGACGATGCAGACTCACTGGATAAATACACGCTCGTCTACAATTACCAGGGCGAGTCACTCTATTCAGCGACCCAGGTTGGCAGTAGCGAGCCGGATATTATCCGGGAGCCCAGAGCAGAACTCAGCTTTAATTACTCAACGGAGATCGCGGCCGATCTCACACTGAAGCTGTCATTGAAAAACATATTTGATGAGAAAGTCAGCCTGACTCAGGAAGGAGAAAACTACCGCTCTTATCACAAAGGGATGGAGGCTTCCCTTGGTGCCAGCTTAGTTTTTTAATTAATTTCTTATTACAGGAATGTTTAACATTTTTGTCACAAACCTTCTCTAATCTAGGCCACGTTATCACGTGGCCTTGCCACATTAAGTAAATCTACTTTGACTATTGAAGGTTAACCATGGAACTTAATAAACTCCTGATGGCAATTACTACTGCTTCAGCTATGACTCTCGCTGCATGTGGTGGATCAAGTTCATCGAGCTCCTCAGACGATGATAATAACGGTGGCACAACCCCAACGACAGAAACCGGTACTTTCCGCGCTTCTACTTCCAGCCTGGCAGCTGGCGATGCATGTGCAACTGTTGGTACTTTTTCTGGTCTGGACATCATGTCTAACGGAGTTTACGTTCCTTACTGTGAACTCAAAAATACCATCAGCGCCAGCGTAACCCTGACTACTGACTTTGTTTACGGTCTGAGCGGTTACATCACTGTTGGTAACGGTAACGGTGAACTGGAAGCGTACGGCGATGCTTCAAACGTTACCCTGACGGTTAACGAAGGTGTTCAGTTCCGTTCTACTGGTCGTGGTTCACTGGTTATTTCCCGTGGTTCTATGCTGAATGCAAACGGTACTGCTGCTAACCCGATCGTTATGTCTTCTGTTGATGACGGTTATGATGGTCAGGGCGAATGGGGTGGCCTGGTCGTTCAGGGTCTTGCGACAAACAACCAGTGTGAAGCAGAGTACGCAGCTTCACCGGAAGAAGTATGTAACACAGACGATGAAGCAGGTACTGGCTTCCACGGCGGTAATGACGATGCGGACAGCAGCGGTACTATTACTTACCTGATCGTTGCTGAAGGTGGCTATGAGGTTGCACCGGATTCAGAAGTTAACGGCATCACTCTGCACTCTGTCGGTTACGGCACTACCATTGAAAACGTAATGGTTTATAACAATGCGGATGACGGCATCGAATTCTTCGGTGGTGCTGCAAACGTTAAAAACCTGATTCTGGTTGATAACGGTGATGAATCCATCGACTGGGATGATGGCTATCACGGTAACATCCAGTTTGCACTGGTTCGTCAGGGCCTGGTAAATGAAGGTGATAACGGCATTGAAGCAGACAACAAAGGTCTGTCTAACACTGCTGAGCCGATTTCTAATCCAACTCTGTCTAACATCACCTTC
>JBFHVK010000485.1:0-1751 GCA_041589615.1 Gammaproteobacteria bacterium
GAGCAAATGGTTAAAGCTGACCCGTCTTTATATTATCAGATGATTCAATCTCCAAACCCTGCTAAGTACGTTTATGACCATGTTTCCAAAGTTGAAAAGATGAGTCAATTTGAAAACATTGATGCTTATGAAAGTGCTATGCGGGAAAAAATCAGGGCTGAGATTATGGCTGAATTTGAGACTAAGCCTGCTAATAAAGTTCCACCCTCAATGGTGGATGTACGCTCAACATCAGCGCCTAAAGCGTCTGATATGAGTGTATCTCTCGATGATATTTTGAAATAGAAGTTAGTCACTGTCGGGAGACAGCGGCACTTCCCTAAGATGGAGGCCAAATAATGGCTACTACAACTATCGCTACGGCGAATGAAGTTAAACAATGGGACAGCAAGTTTTTCATGGAGTATGTCCGTGATAACCTGTTTAAGCCTTACATGGGTACAAGCGAAAACTCGGCAATTATGCTGAATGAAAAACTAGGCAAGATGCCTGGTGACGCTGTAACCGTTTCTCTGATCGGTCGTCTGACTGGTGCTAATGTTGGTTCTGGTACACTGGAAGGCAACGAAGAAGCACTTGATAACTACGGTCATCAAATCAACCTGAGCGTTATCCGTAACGCAGTAGCGATTAATAACTTTGAAGAGCAATCTACAGTTATTGATATTCGTAACGCAGCTAAGACAGCATTGAAAAACTGGTGTACTGATCTGATGCGTGATGAAATCCTTGAAGCTTTACACTTCCAGGTGGCTAACTACGGCACAGCAACAGCGGCTAACCATGACACATGGGCGGCGGCAAATAGTGATCGTGTTATCTATGTTGGTCAAGCGACTACAGGTAATCACACCACAGACCTTGCTACTCTAGCGGCTGGTACTGACACCCTTGATGCGGCAACCGTATCACTGGCTCGTCGTAAAGCTCGCGCTGCTGATCCACACATTAAGCCTATTCGTGTTAATGGTTCAGAGGAATGGTTTGTAATGTTCTGCGATCCTTATGCGTTCCGTGATCTCAAGAATGACACAACCATCCAACAAGCACAGCGTGAAGCACTAGCGCGTGGTCAAAGCAACCCATTATTCAAGGCTGGCGACATTATCTATGATGGTGTAATCATCCGTGAAATTCCAGAAATCGCCAACAAGATTGACGACGGTGCTGGCACATGGGGCGCGGGTGCTACTGCTGACAGTCTAGCCACAGCCGGTACTACTTCGGCTCGTGTAGGTGTTAGCTTCCTGCTAGGCGCTCAAGCGGTTGGCGTTGCTTGGGGTAAACGTACTAAATCCACTACTGAAACTCGTGAATACGGTTTCCTTAATGGCGTTGGTATTGAGGAGTTCCGTGGCACTGAGAAGTTAATCTTCAACGGCGCGGATCATGGTGTTGTAACTGTCTATAGCGCGGCTGCTACAGACTAAACCTATAGGGGGGCTTCGGCTCCCCTTTTTTTAAGGTGAATTATGTTAGTAACTTATATTCCATTAGAAGACAAACAGCCTGAATCACTTACTAAGTATGATATTTATTTTGAAAGCGGTAAGCCGGTAGAGGTTGACGATGTAGCGAAGCTTAAAAAGCTTGAATCTCATCCCTTGTTTAATGTTGCTAAAGAAGTTAAAGAAGTTAAACCACGTAAAAAGCGTGTAACCAATGACAAAGACTGAATTAATTAAAAAAGTTCTACAAAAGCTGAGAGTCTTGGAAGTAGGCGAGACTCCCGATGCAGATCAAACCACAAC
>JBFHVK010000486.1:0-1750 GCA_041589615.1 Gammaproteobacteria bacterium
ATTGTGCTAAATATCAGTGGCGATTACATTCTAAACCGAGCGCCACTCCATGCGATCACTATCGGTTTTGCCACATCCCTGCTAATTGCCATGGCCTCTCGCGTAACCCTGGGGCACTCGGGCCGTATGCTCAGGCTGGATCGTATTAGCTGGATCCTTTTTCTGGGTCTGCAACTGGCTGCTGTCGCACGCATTGCATCCGACTTTCAATTCAACCAGCTGCTGGAAAGCCATAGCTATAACCTGGTTTCAGTCGCTCTCTGGCTCATCTGTATTGGTGTCTGGTTTATTAAATTCGCACCGATCTACCTGAGCAAACGCATTGATGGCAAGCCCGGCTAATGCCAGCGATTATTTTCGGGTTAAATTCGCTGCGTTTTCTGATAAAGTAAAAAGCCCCGCCAACTGGAGAGCACGACAATGAATGACAGCGGTTTTGTTTTTTCGAGAATCTGCAAAAAGTGTAATGTGGAGCTAGAGATGGATGATTTCGCCATCGACACACATACCTGCCAGAACAAGCATGTGTTCTTTTTCAAATGCCCGAAGTGTGCAGATTATACTGCTACCGCAATGGCTAATATTCCACAGGAACAATGGAAAGAATTCATCCCTGCTGACAAGCTCACCGAAATTGAAGCCAAGTATGAAGCCGCAATGAAAAGTCATTAGCAGCTAAATAAATCAGCCAACTGGAATATTGTGAAGAAGCCCTTTTATAAACAGCCCGTACTTTATATTCTTGCTTTCTTTATTGCAGGTTATTTCTTTATTCAACAGTACGTACATCATCACATTTCTGATGAACCCGTTGTACTGAGCAAAGCCAATCCACCACACATTATCATGTACGGCACCAGTAACTGCATGTACTGCCACATCGCCAAAGCCTTTTTTGAAAAGCATAATCTTCCCTACACCGAATATGATATCGAGCTATCAGACAAGCACATGCAGACTTTTTATCTACTGGGTGGTCGCGGCACACCATTACTGATCATTAATAAAACGATCATACATGGCTATGATGAACGCATGATACGCGAGGCTTTATAGTGACAATTAGTATGGTATTAACAAAATGAAAATCTGGGTTGATGCAGATGCCTGTCCAGTCGTTATAAAGGAAATCCTTTTCAAAGCCGCACAACGTACAGGTGTAGAGCTCACGCTCATTGCTAACCAGTCAATAAGAATTCCATCTGCGCCAAATATAAAAATGTTCCAGGTGTCGCACGGCTTCGATGTTGCTGATAATGAAATTGTCGATCGCGTCAGTGAAAATGACCTGGTGATTACCAGCGATATTCCCCTTGCAGCAGATGTCATTGAAAAAGGCGGACATGCACTTAGTCCCCGCGGCGAACTGTATACCATCGACAATATTCGCGCGCGCCTGAATATGCGGGATTTTATGGACACCCTTCGCGCCAGTGGTGTGAATACCGGTGGACCACCTGCACTCAGCCAGAGTGATCGACAGGCGTTTGCTAATCATCTGGATCGCCTGCTCACCCAGCATCATAAAAAGCAGTAAAGCCAAACACACAAATATGAAGGGTGCAGTTTCACAGTCAAACGAGGCACCGCGGTACGCAATATTTCGCGGGTGACTGATAAGCTGGAGCATATTGATGACAGTGTAGTTGTCCAGCAGGTTGTTATACTTACCAAATTGTAATAAATAGAGTTAGGCATTAGTGCATAGTATTTACACAGGATCATTACATGAAAACATTTCTTCTGATCG
>JBFHVK010000487.1:0-1746 GCA_041589615.1 Gammaproteobacteria bacterium
ACAATTAGAAGTTATCGATCTGAGTGATAATTCTCTATATGATGTTTATCCGCTAGAAATGTTAACCCAGTTAAAGCAAATAAATTTATCGGCAAACCAGCAGGTGAATCCGGGGCAGGTTATACGGATAGTACAGGCAAACCCGGGTCTTACGCATATAGGTGTTGCGGATATAGCAATGAGAGATCTATCCTGGTTGCCACCTGTTGGACCATCCGGTGAATATAATCTGCAGGAACTGGATATTAGTAATACAGGTAGCTTTATAGATCTAATACCCGTCACGCAATATATAAATCTACGTGTACTAAAAGCTGCCAACAACCAGATTGACTTTTTATGGGGCTGGAATGAGTTGCCTCAGCTCGAAGTTATCGATTTAAGTCATAATAAACTGTTTGATATTTATGCATTACAAATGCTGACTCAATTAAAGCAGTTAAACTTATCAGCTAACAGGGTGCTGGATCAGCAACAGATAATTGATACGGTACTTGCAAACCCCGGTTTAACCCACCTGGCTCTGGCTGGTGTTCCATTGAGTCACCTTGAGTGGTTTCCTCCTCAGGGCCCGCAGGGTGAATTTAACTTTATAGAACTGGATATTAGTTATACTGGTACTTATAACGATTTAATGGCACTTGGCCAGTATAGAGATCTTCGTGTGCTTAAGGCGGCAGGCAATCGACTCATAGGTGTGTGGCCGGTTGATCAATTAGCTAAACTTGAAGTTCTCGATTTGAGTAATAACCAGTTGAGTGATGTTTATCCATTGCAGTGGATAAACCAACTTCAACAACTGGACCTCTCAAATAATGTGCCTGATCCTCGTGATATTTACTCGTCAGGAATAGATCTGTATACATTGAATATGGTTATTCAGGCCAATCCGGAATTAACTCACCTGGGTGTAGCAGGAATTGATATAAATGACCTGAATCAGTTGGCTATTTATAATAACCCGCAAACATCAATGCCTTATCCTCTAATCGAGCTGGATGTAAGCAATACTGGTCTAAGTGATCTGTTACCACTAACCAGTATAAATACACTACGTGTTCTTAAGGCAAATTCAAATAACATTCTTATTTCGTTTGGGTTGCAGGAACTGTCTCAGCTCGAAGTTCTGGATTTAAGTGCTAATAACCTGAACGAAGCTTCTGCACTTCAAATGTTGAATTCTCTTACACAGATAAACCTGTCGGGCAACAGCCTCTTACAGCAGTTTGAAATAGAAAATATTGTTTTAGCAAATCCGGGGCTAACACACATCTCTATTGCAAATATTGCCCTGAATGACTATTACTGGTTACCTCCGGCAGGTCCCTCTGGTGAATATGATCTGGTTGAGCTAAACATTAACTCTACAGGTGTGCTGACTGATGCAGTTATTTTGACTCAATACCCAAATCTTCGTGTGCTAAGGGCGGCGAATAATTCGATTGAAAGCATTCCGTTATTTAATGCAATGCATGTCTTACAGGTACTTGATCTGAGCAATAATCGTATAAGTGATTACAATATTGGGCCACTAGCTCAATTAAATCAGTTACGTGAGCTGTATCTATCGAATAATGTGCCAGTAAATTCATTCGAGCCAGTAATTGATCTGAATACAGTAAATATAATTATCAGTAATAATAGTTCGCTGACGCATCTGGGGTTAGGAGGCATACATATACCTCAGCTAGATCAACTGGCTATATTTAATACGCCATCCGAATATAATTTACTGGAACTTGATAT
>JBFHVK010000488.1:0-1735 GCA_041589615.1 Gammaproteobacteria bacterium
CTTAACGCGATGCGCCTTATCTTTGGCCAATGTCTCGGCAACTTCATTTGATACCTGCTCTTTCTCATCTTTATACGCCTGACGTTCTTCACGTTTAATTTCATCAAGATTCTGCTTTTCCAGATCCCTGATACGTGCATCCTTTGCATCACCGTATGCTTTTATATAGGCCTCATGCTCTGCTTCTGTCCAGCCTGCTGCCTCTGCATCTCTGAATAGCGGTACATTGTTCAGATAGGTATCTGTTTCTTCAATCGCTTCATCAGTGGCGAGTATTCGATCAAACACACCGCGCACTTCATCATTCAGCTCAACATTCAGATTCCTTAGTGATCGATACACCTGAAGCAACCAGGCACGAAAGCGACTGAATACACTCTGCAATTCAGCAGATGGCGCTTTGCCTTCATACAAATAGGCCTCAAAACCCCTTGCGAATTGTTCATGCTGATCAATATCAATTTCATCAGCACTATTAACGCCCATCCATTCAAGTATTGCGTTAAAGTCATCCTGAATAGATTGAGGCGCATTATCCTGTGACACGATATCCTTATATACTTCAAGGAAAAAATGCCCAGATTCATGCAGGAAGGTTGATAAATTCGCATCTTCAAACAGGTTAATAACCGCAGGACTATGCGGGAAACTCTTTGGTATCTGAATCGATCCACGTTTTACTTCTACGCCCTGACCAAAAACATCTTGATCATTATTATATATTTCAACTGCCTTTAAATACTCCTGATACATGTCAGGATTATCAGATTCGACTTTAATAACTTCATACGGCTCTGGAATCCAACCGTCTTCAATTTCCATACCGTTAGCCTTGTCTTTCCACGCTCCTTTCGGCGCAAGATAGACATAATCCCCAGTCTTAGGCGCAAATCTTGCTCCAATACCTACCGATTCACCTCCGCGATACGGCGGCATAGCATTAACATTCATGCCTTTCTTAAATCCATTTTTCAAGATATCTTGTGATACCTTCTCTGCTTCTGTCTTGCCTCTATTCCTGACATCAATATGCTGTGCATATCGTGAGAAAAACTTGCTTTCAGTTAATGGCTTTACTTTTTCCTTTCTCTGAAATGCCTGTAGCTTCAACACATCAGGAATGCTAGCATCATTAGGATCAACATTCACCTGTTCATCAGTCAGGCCTGCCTGTTCGCGTAGCATGGCCGGTAGATCTTCATCTTTTATGTTCTGATTGTTTTCTGACTGGTAAAGAATGCGAGGATCATTAGGATCGAATGTGCCTCGGTTATTTACTGATTTGATGTTTGTATTATTTGCATCAAATACATGAATATGCGCAGTTCCATAAGCCATATTCATGTTTTCAAATCGCTGATTAGCATCTTTCAGTATGATTGAGTCATACCCCAGCTCTTGAATGATTTCACCTATCATGTGCGAAGAAACAAGCGACCCATCTTCTGGATCTTCTGCGTAACTCAACTGCTCATTTTCACGAAGGTATTTTTCAAGATTTGAATGCTGTATTTCGCCTTCAGCAGTAACATCATACATGCTTTCAAGTACATCAGCAGGATTCACATCATACTTGCTTGCAACCGTTTCAATAGCCTCAATTAACGGATTCCCTTCTTCCTCTTTTATCTCCCATGCTGCATCGTATATTTCATCTTCGTATTCATCACGGTTTTCTTCAATATAATCAACTTCAAGATCATGCGTATCTGCTACGCGAGCAATCGCTTGCGAA
>JBFHVK010000489.1:0-1717 GCA_041589615.1 Gammaproteobacteria bacterium
TATCAGGTTTTAGATGTAGTAACGACATGAATTTATACAGTACCTTATCAGTTACTGCCTTGGCGCCTCTACATTATCCAGCAATGCAAGAATAACCCTGTCAGTATCCATGCCTTCAAGCTCCATTTCAGGCGAGAGAATAATACGATGCCGTAATACAGCAAGCGCCACCTGCTTAACATCATCTGGTGTGACAAAGTCGCGCCCCTGCATAAATGCCTTCGCTCTGGCACACCTAACAAGAGCAATGCCACCTCTTGGACCTGAGCCATTAGATATGCCCGGCCAGTCACGTGTCTTTCTGACAATTGATACAGCGTATCGTGATACAGCTTCATCCACCTGGCACTTCGATACCTGTTTCTGTAATCTTATAATATCCTCAGGTTTAAACTGTTGCTTGAAGCTGTTTATATCAAACTGATCACCCACCTGATCAGTAGTGACAGACCTGATCATCTGATGTTCTTCATCAAGATCTGGATAATCAATTTTTATTTTAATAATAAAACGATCAAGCTGAGCTTCAGGTAGAGGATATGTACCCTCCTGCTCTATCGGATTCTGTGTTGCCATAACGAGGTAGGGCTCGGGGACAGGCATTGCTTTTCCTTCAAGTGTAACCTGATGCTCCTGCATAACTTCAAGTAGTGCCGACTGAGTCTTGGCTGGTGCTCGATTGATTTCGTCAGCAAGTAGCAAATTACAGAAAACAGGACCTTTTCGTATTCGAAATCGATTAGTTTCATTATCGAACATCACATGGCCCGTAATATCACTGGGCATAAGATCTGGCGTAAACTGTATACGCGAGTAATCTCCACTTATTGATTTAGCTAGCAGCCTGACCAGTAGTGTCTTGCCTAATCCTGGCACACCTTCTACTAGCACATGACCCGCCGCAAGCAAGGCAATCATAACCTGATCAACAACCTGCTGCTGTCCAATAAACAACTGATTAATTTGTTGTCTCATTAGCTGGATAAGCTGTGCATCTGTATGCGCATTTTCTCCTGGCAGTACATTATCAGAATCACTCATATACTTTTCCTCAGTTTTTCCAGTACATTAATCTTTTTAACGAAATGCTCAACACGCTCTATATTGGTGTCAAACAGTGCATTCTCTATAGATGAACTTTGCAAGCCACTTAATTCCGATAACTGTGCAATCTGATCTGTACGACTCAGATTGATCCACTCTGGAAACCTGGATTGAATCTGGCTACTTAACTGTTTACGTACAGACAGTAGCAATCTTGAATAATGCCCCATTCTCCAGTGATAATTTCCGGAAGCGACGAGATGATCCATAAACCGCCTGCGAACAGGACGTCTTATATTTATAATTGGTCCAAAACGAGGAACGATCATCCATAAACTAAATACAATCAATATAAAAGATATATATACAAGTGGTTTTGCATTTTCATTTAACCATTCAAGTAAGGACATATGATCTTCAAATAAGGAATAGAGTAACCTGCCAGTTGTTGAATGTCGTAACTGATCATTACTTAAACTATATAGAAATTCTGCGTGATTATATTTATCGATATATTCATTCCTAAATATACGCATATCTGATAGTAGCGTTAAACGCCCGCTACCAATTTCAAGCTGTACAGCATGTATTCGATCATTATCTTCGATTGTCCAGAGCACATGTTGATCAAAACTGCTATTTACTTCAATTACCTGATAATCAACAAAGTCAA
>JBFHVK010000490.1:0-1711 GCA_041589615.1 Gammaproteobacteria bacterium
AATGTTCTTTTTAACCAGTGATAACGTGCAATAAATTTACACTGGGCATGTTCATCAGGCTTGTTAATCGAGTTAGAGTACAGCGCCTGCAGTGTGGCAATCAGTTCAGATTCCGGGTTGGTCTTACCATTGTCCGCCGCAAAAAATCGAGGGTCATCAACCTGGCTTAGAAAACCGCTTTGATTATTTTCTGGCTGGTAGTGCAGAAGGTTAAGCCACTCAATATCCTGCCATAATTTCTGCGTCTGTATCGCATCGATATTTTTCTCTACTTCAGCCGTTGAAGCTGAGGCGTAAGAGGTATGTGTGAACAATAGAAAGCTAATCAAACAGGCTTTAAGCCCACTGCGAAAAAAGACACACATAAGCGGATTATAATTTAGATGAGAGAAAGCCCGGGCTTGTGGCCCGGGCCGGTGATGTATCTAGAGATTAGATAGCATACTTTGCCAGTTGAGCGTCTGACTTCATAACTTCAACCAGTGAATCATATACCTGGTCAGTGGTTACATTCTGGCTTGGGAAAATGGCTGCGAAGTTCTGGTGAGTGACTTCGGCAAAACGTGCACGATCCTGAGGCTCAACACCCATCATCACTGCTACGGCAGTAAGTGCTTCACCCTGACCCTTGGCGGCATCTTCAGAAAACTCATCCATTAAAGCTGCCAGCATAGACTTGCCGCTGTAGCCAAGCTTACCACTTACATCACAACCGTTAGTACCCGTTGTCATACCGAATGTGTTATTACCAGATGTGCCGTTAGTAGTAACCGCAAGGATATGAGGGCCGTGACCTGCCTGGCCTTCAAACAGGGCGTTACCCCAGCCACAGCCGCCACCACCCGGTGCTACTGCAAATGCACTTGATGAAGCCAGTAATAAAACAGTACCTGCTGCTAATGTTTTCATTCAACGTCTCTCCATTTTGCTGTTGTTATAGAGCGGAGTAAGAAATTTACTCCTTGAGCAATACTAGCAGTAAAAATCAGGCGTGCAACTATTGTCACTGTCTGCAGGATTGTTTTGTGACTCAGGCGGAGAAAAGTTAATATATCGAAGAATCATAATATTACCGGGGCTAGCGTTTGAAGGTAGGAAATTTCACTAAATGGTCATGCCTGTTCGCGCTACTACTGTGCCAGTTTTCCTGTACCCATGTCTTTCTTCAGCCAATGAAAGAGCATATCGCATCGCCAGAACAATATGGTTTTTCATATGAAGATATTGAATTCACCAGTGAAGATGGAACCCGCCTGCATGGCTGGTGGTTTACCGGTGCACAACCAGCCCGCGGTACGGTGCTCTACCTGCATGGCAATGCACAGAATATCAGTACCCATGCGGGCCTGATCTACTGGTTAACCGAATACCATTACGATGTATTTATATTTGATTATCGTGGCTATGGTAAATCTGCTGGTGAGGCAGAACTGGCGGGTGCGATTGCCGATATTGGTGCGGCGAAACGCTATGCATTGCAACGCGTGCAACAGAAGCAGCCACTATTCGTAATAGGCCATAGCCTGGGAGCCAGCATGGGTATATACGCTCTGGCGCAGGATCACCAGGGCGTAGAGGGAGCGATTTTTGTGGCGCCCTTCAGCGAATATTCACGGGTTGCTCGGGAGATGCTATCTACACACTGGCTGGGCTGGTTATTCCAGTGGCCGGTCTCATTAAGTATCAGTGATCAGTTTGATCCGCTTAAGGT
>JBFHVK010000491.1:0-1702 GCA_041589615.1 Gammaproteobacteria bacterium
CCGAGTATGGCGCCGATAATTCTAGGCACGGGCACCATCATCACTGCGGGAGCTGTATTTACTGCTTGTTCTGCCATGTCATTACCTGATTGATGAATCTGTTATTTAAGAAAGTCTGCCAACAATTAAACCGGCATATTCATAATTTCCTGATACGCATTTAGTAAACGATTACGTACCTGTGTCATAGCCTGGAAAGAAACACTGGCTTTCTCCATCTGCACCATTAGCTGTGCCATGGAAACGTTCTCATCACCTTTTTCGAAAGCTGTCGCCATCTTGCCCGAGGCCATCTGGTTCTCATTTACCTGATTAATTGCATTCGATAATAATTCTGTAAATTCTGCCTGCTGGGATGACTGAACTTCGTTAACTGACAGACTTGTATCAATCTGTGATTTTGCCTGTGCTTCCATCACGCGCATTTGTGCAAGCAGCTGCTGTACATTCATATTGCTCATATCGATAAGCCCTCGCGTTTAAACAGTGATGCCAGCATCACGCATGCGTGCCAGCTTGTAACGTAATGTTCTTGGACTAATACCCAGTCTCTCTGCTGCGTATTTTCGACTTCCATTACCTGCTTTCAGGGCTTCAAGAATCAGTTGTTGTTCTCTATCTTTTAAGCCATTAACCAGTTCGGATTGTGCTTCTTCATCACTTGCATAGTGCACATCATTCATGCAGTAATCATCAGACTCCAGATGAATATGTTCTCCACTCACTTCATTTCCATCTTTAAAAATAAGTGCGCGCTGCATGACATTATCAAGTTCACGCACATTACCTTTCCAGGAATAATTCAGCAGTTTCTGCTGTGCATCAGCTGTTAGTTGTAAGATATTTTCACGATAACCTGCATGTCGATTTAATACACGATGTGCAATGGGCACGATATCCGCAACCCTGTCACGCAGTGGTGGAATCTGCATTGGAAAAACACTGAGTCGATAAAAAAGGTCTTCCCTGAAACGGCCCTCTTTAACTTCCTGCTTAAGATTTCGATTAGTCGTTGCCAGTACACGTACATTTAATTTAATACTTTTACGTGCACCCAGACGCTCCACTTCCTTTTCCTGCAGCACACGTAGCAGTTTGGCCTGTAATGCCGCATCCATTTCTGAGATTTCATCAAGTAATAAAGTACCATTCTGTGCCAGTTCAAATTTTCCAGGTGTTGCCTGATGAGCACCGGTGAATGCACCTTTTTCATAACCAAACAAAACGGCTTCCAGCATATTCTCCGGAATGGCTGCACAGTTAATCGCAACAAAAGGCTCTGCCGAGCGTGTTGACTGGTTATGTATGAACTGCGCAAACACTTCTTTACCTACGCCACTTTCACCGTATAACAAAACGGTTGCATCACTCTGTGCAACCTTACTTGCGAGTAATTTTAGCGACTGCATTTTACTGTCTTCGGCAATCAGTTCAGATTCCACTTCAGTAACGGTTTCTTCTGGCATAAAACGTTTTATTACCTGCTGCAGCACATCCGCATCAAATGGTTTTACCAGGTAATCAGAAGCGCCCAGACGCATAATATCAACTGCCTTTTCAATACTGGCATAGGCTGTCATCACGATAACAGGCAGCTCAGGCTGCTTCTGTTTTATTAACTGTAACAGTTCGCTGCCATCCATAGGCTGCATCTGTATATCGCTGATCACCAGTTTAAACTGATACTCATTTAAGCGGGTTA
>JBFHVK010000492.1:0-1701 GCA_041589615.1 Gammaproteobacteria bacterium
CGCTCATGGCGGTCGGTCCAGTCCAGCATGGGGGCAACAGAAAATGCTCGATTCATTAGCTCGGGAATTAATTAGAGTAGACGCTGCATTATAGCAACATTCAGCATTGTATCGAGTGTAGAATTTTAGCCGTTTGTCTTGTGCGACTATTGCCTATCAACCTGATTCTAAGAACCCGTATTATTTCTTTCTGCAAGAAAGGGGGGTACCGGGCAACCCAGCGAATCAGCAATCACCCTTAACAGTTCAGCTTCCATCGATTCAAGCTGATTATCATGCAAGGCAATATCAGCACATGCTTCGATTATATTGCTTTTTAATACAGGCGTTAATGAAGATAGATTCAGCAGTGCCTGTTTAATAATACCCGTTTTAATTTCAGACCTTTCAAGCAATCGGTGCTGCTGCAGTGAAAACCCGACTGAAACCTTATCAAAAATTGCTTCAGACTCAGATGCATTATTCTTACTCGCATATATCATCAGCGATAATAACAATGATAACTCATCCTGAACGGCTTTATATGTATAGTGTTTAACAGGCTGGTTTGCACCTTTTCTGTCAAATAAATTAATTTCCAGCAAACTCAGCAGAACAAATTCATGTAGTGTATACCGGCTATCACTTTTAATAATACGCTTGCATGTATTTATAAAATCCAGCTTCTCATCTTTCTGCATTTTCTTTAACACTGGAACTAACAAATCAAACAATGGCAATCTTGCATTATCACCCAGCCTGCCGAGCTCATTCAGTAACTCTTTCAATAAAACCTTTTCATCAGCATTGAGCATACTATCTACAGACTCCACTCCAGTCTGCTGGTCCATTTTTGCAATAATCAATGCATAGACGATTAATCTGGCACTATTTTTTTCATGCGCACTAGCGAGAACACGTTCACCAAAAGATTCGTGCATCAATGATGCATAAATAATATGTGATGGCTGTATGTCTCCGGCTGAAAACGCTACATCATGTGCAGACAGGGGCGTAAATCCAGTCACTCGCTCATCAGTCTTTTGATTTTTTTCCTGACTGATTTTATCAGTGAGATCCCTGGCCTTGATACGCGCAATATAGCTCGGGTCGATCTGCCTGATTCTCTCCATCAAGGGGGGATGTGTTGCCATCCAGCTTGTGAAACGGTGCGTCAACGCATGAGCAAAACACATGTGGCTCATATCTTCGGCGTGTAAATTACGTAATGCCGATTGATGTGTTGAAAGCCGAATTGTATCCAGCGCTGAAGCAATGCCTCTGGGATTTCTGGTGAACTGGACAGCAGCTGCATCTGCAAGATACTCTCTTTGCCTGGACACTGCGGCTTTAATCATTCGCCCTGTTAAAACACCAATATAGCCGACGGTTAGCAGAAAAAAACCCAGAATCAGTATTGCACTAGCACCACGCGCGCTACTGGAATGACTACCACCGCGCAGTAGAAATCGTCCTGCAAGGCTAATCATTACAATACCCGCAAGCACCGAAATCATGCGAATATTAATTCGCATATCACCATTTAAAATATGGCTATATTCATGCGCAACCACTCCCTGCAGTTCTTCTCGATTGAGTTGCTGAATAGCACCATTAGTAACTACCATTACGGCTTCAGCCGGCTGGTATCCGGCCACAAAAGCATTGATACCCGGTTCATTTCTCATCACATATAGATCAGGCAGTGGCACACCCGATGCA
>JBFHVK010000493.1:0-1694 GCA_041589615.1 Gammaproteobacteria bacterium
CCTTGCTATCCCCTCAATACGCTGGTTTGCCTGCTCTAATGCGCCCATAAACGCGCCTTTAGTGCTTTGCGCAAGTGCATTGGCATCAAGGCCCATAGTGTGAGCTGATACGCCAGTACGGGCCTCTTTCATCCCGTCCAGTATCTCTAACATGGGCATACTCGCACCGGCTGTAAAAGGAACGGTAAGCGGATTAATCGTGCCCGGCGCTTTGACGCGCTTTAATCCACCCGGCAGTGATTCTAAAAGGTCATCCCATACATCGACCTGATCTGAGACAACTTCCTTTTCAGGGTTATTCGTCAGATATAAATTATCAAGCATCTGCCTCAACAGTGTGGACTTGATAAACTGCAAATCTTTAATTAAATCCGCCTCGCTCATGCCCATGTGCTGATGAGGCATTCTTACAGGCGTTAACGCAATAATCGGGCAATAATCAAATTCTTCATTAATCAGTATCTTGTTACCAGCCATTAGAACACGGCGATACTCTGCTTTACCGTCGCCGTCAAAATCCACCCAGATATAACATTCATGTACGAGGATTTCCCGCATTGAATCATCGACCGGGCTATCAGCGTAATCCTGCCCCTGCTCGTTGCGGCTCGACTCAAGGTTATACTCACTATCATTATGGCTAGGCAGGCTATCAATAGTCTTTTTATCAATGCCTAACTCTAGTAAGTCCGTTGCGGTCATGGGGGAATCATGGGAAACAAACGGCGCTTTATATAAGTTCAGCCCCTTTGCGCGTTTTGATACTTTGATTTCCTCGGGGGGAACATTGTCTATCTGAGTTTTGCCAGACTTGCGGGTAATCTTGCATTTAACATCGTAATACGATACGAATTGCTCAACCGGCCCCATAGGTGTATCAGTAACCTCGATTTCCTCGCGCTCTGTTGATTCGACAATCTCAAGCCCTTCGCGCTCGATTAACTCAGCTAACGCATATTCATCAAGGTTTTCGTATATCTCGGTTGTTGTTTCTTCCTGCTCATCCCAATAGGCTTTGATATAGCCGTTCTTTTGCAGGAGCGAGTCCTTAAACCAATCATGGAATAATAAATAACCTTCGTTATCTTGAAGGACAATTTTATTAATTACGTCCGTTTCTTGTGCGGCGGCTTCTTCATCCTCCGGGCCAACAGGCACAAACTCAACCGCCCTGTCGCCACCGATAAACACCCGCAATAGAGAGGGCATGATCCACTCGATAGTTTCAAGCACTTCACGGGTAACGACCTTGCTTGTACCGGCTTCCTCGTTGCCATACGGACGCCCGTAGTAGTAATCCAGGGCTTCCTCTCGATCTTTCAGGATTTCATCGCCGCCAACGGTATCGCCTAACTGTTGGCCGATAATGGTAACGAGCTGGTCATCTGTAATCATGCGTATCTTTTAACTCTGTAGTTAAGTTTCTTTTGTGTTGGCTTGCGGTCTACATAACCTTGCGCAAATTGTATAAATGCGTCTGAGCCATTACTCGCCCAATCATGGTGAGGACGCTGCTGGTAAACATCGTCGTCCTCGTTGTATTTATATCTATAGTTACAAAGCGCCTCAAAACCCCGCTCTGCCCTTTTAGCCCTTGTGTTAAGGTCATCGGGTAGCCACTCGATATAGCCTTCGCAATCGCTATCCTGAGCGGTTTCTTGCTTATAATGAAACCAGCAATTCGGGAACACGTC
>JBFHVK010000494.1:0-1692 GCA_041589615.1 Gammaproteobacteria bacterium
GATAAACATACTGCCCCGGCCATCTTTACGTGTGCTTTCGATTACCTGTAGGCGAGGTTTTGTCATCCACTCCGAATTATCAATATTACGCATAAAGGCAGACACGCGGCCATTTGATTCAGCTATTCCGTGTATGGTTACACTATCACCTGTTTGCTTGATCTCGGTAATATGCAGCCCTTCAGGAATGGTGCGAACAACTTCATCAAATAGATGTACGATCTGTGGGCGCTTCTGCTGTAATGACTGGATGATTTCCATGCGTGACAGTAGCTTGGCCTTGGTGTCTTCCAGGCCCTGGATTTTCATTAGTTCTATGTCCAGTCGTTGAATCTCATCCTGTAATATTTTATTGCGACCATCCTGGTGATTAATCATGCCGGCTATATTGATGTGTATAACAATGATAATTGCTGCAGTAATCGCCAGCCCGATCCCCATCATGGTAAGGAACTGGTTAGTCTGTTCCTTACGTAGTTCTTCACGCCATGGAAGTAGATTGATATTTGCCATTATTCAAAACTCCTCATTGCAAGTCCACAGGCAATCATCAGGGCAGGAGCATCATTGCTCAGTGCCTGTGAATTCACCTTGCTGGACAGGTCCATATCTGCGAATGGGTTGGCAATAATAGTATCTATGCCCAGTTGAGTGGCAATGAGTTCATCAATACCCGGAATAGAGGCACAGCCTCCGGCCAGCGCAATCAGATCAACAGTTTCGTGTTGGCCAGCCGTATAGAAAAACTGCAGAAAACGGCTGACTTGCTGCGCCATATTTTCCTTAAAGGGTTCCAGTACTTCTGGAATATAGTTGTCGGGAAGTCCGCCAACTTTCTTGAGTCGGCCCGCTTCTTCATAGGCAAGACCATAGCGGCGCATGATTTCTTCCGTGAGCTGCTTTCCGCCAAAGGCCTGCTCACGAGTGTAAATAAGTTCACCATTCTCAATAACATTGAGGCTGGTCATGGTCGCACCTACATCAAGTACGGCAATTACGAATGGTGCGCTATCGCCTTCTGCGTCATCTTCGTCACTGGTCTGTGAATCCGAAGGGGCTAACAGGCTGGCGGCCTTTTCGATAGTGTAGGCTTCAACATCAATAATTTTTGCTGTGAGTCCTGCCATATCGGCTACGGCTGTTCGCATCTCGACATTTTCACTTCGCGAGGCGGCAAGAAGAACATCGACGGTGTCCGGGTTGCCCTCAGTTTCGCCGAGCACCTGAAAATCCAGGTTGATTTCTTCCAGTGGATAAGGAATGTACTGGTCAGCTTCAAGCTCGATCTGGCTTTCCATCTCGCTATCCGACAGGCTGGCAGGCATGGTAATGACCTTGGTGATAACGGACGAACCAGGTACTGCGAGTGCAGCCAGTTTACATTTAGATCCGGACTTTTTCAGCGCCTTACTCAGGGTTTCACCCACCGCTTCGACATCCTGGATATTTTTCTCAGTCACTGCATTAGCGGGCAATGGCTCAACAGCCAGACTTTCTACATGAAAGCCCTTGTCTGATCGCGATAATTCAACCAGCTTGACAGAAGTCGAACTGATGTCTATTCCCAGTAATGTAGGTTTCTTGCGTTTCAGTTGAAACACGTCTAGTTCCTCTTAATCCACTTTGCGTAATAAGTAGTTATAGCTCTTTTGTGTGTATTTGCATTAAATATTAGCTGCAAGTATCGAATAA
>JBFHVK010000495.1:0-1681 GCA_041589615.1 Gammaproteobacteria bacterium
ATATGGCCAAACCATCCGACATTTGCAAACTCACGAATCATTATTGCTGCAAATGCATAGGCAGAACTTCCCCAGCAATAATTCTCTCGACCACTTGTAGAACACTGTTCATAAAAGAATATACCTTTATAACTACCCGGTGTTTTACGATAGGGGAGACGCATTAATATATGCGGCATTGTCAGGCCAACGAACTGTGAATCAGATTTATCACGGAATGCACGCCACTTTATGTATTCTTTCTGCGCAAAAATACTGTGAAGATTTAGCGGATTGCCCAGTGTTGAAAAATCATCCAGACCAAATAATTCGGGTGCCGCTGATGCGATAAAAGGTGCAAAAGCTGCAGCTGCAACCTGTGATATACCTTCTAGCGTAACTACATCATCGTATTTATGTGAGGATGAGGGTTTGTGGCTAATTTCATAGTCACCAATCAGTACACCATAGGGTTCACCGCCCGGTGTTCCATATTCTTCACTGTATATTTTCTGGAATAACTGGCTCTGGTCAAATTCAAGCGCACGGGACATATCCCTGGCAAGCTCAGACCAGCTTAAATCCATCACTTTAACTTTTATATTTTTAATGCCATCTGCCTGAACGGCAAGGTACCAGAGACCACGCCATGAAGCTTCGAGTGTCTGGAATTTTTTATGGTGAATAATTACATTCAACTGATCATTAATCATATGATCAATATCGGAAATTGAGCGATGAATCGCTTCAATGATATCATCTGGTTCTTTCAGGGAACTGGCAGGCGTAAATTCAGTCAGCCAGTAGGCGAGTGCCTTTAGATAGTCAATTTCATTCAGAAACTGATCAATACTTGTGATGTAGGCTGACCTGTTGCACAAATCGTCCATACTACTAGTGGATACTGCTGACATTTCCCTGGCGCTCTTTTACCATCATTTAGATTATAAAATTAAGTACATCACATGATGTAATCTTTGTATTCAGCAAAACCTTTACTTGAAAAAAAACAGAAACCGCGTCTGTAAAGACACGGTTTCTGTTTATATGGTGCTACCAGGAATTACCCTGCTTTTGGAATGCTCGCAACCATACGCATGGAAGCACTTAGCTCTTCCATCTGCAACCATGGACGCATATAGGCAATTGCACTGTACACGCCAGGCTGGCCTGGAACTTCCTTAACTTCAATGCTGGCTTCTGCCAGTGGGAAGCGTGCTTTCATTTCAGCACTCGCACCCGGGCTTGCATTCACATAGCCAGAAATCCAGCGATTCAGCCATTCTTCTGCATCACTGGCTTCCATAAATGAACCGATCTTGTCACGGGCCATTACCTTGAGGAAGTGTGCAATACGAGAAGTTGCCATAATGTATGGCAGGCGAGCTGAAATTTCTGAATTGGCTGTTGCAGCAGGGTCATCAAATTTCTTCGGCTTCTGTGTTGTTTGTGCACCAAAGAATACTGCATAGTCTGTATTCTTGTAGTGACACAGTGGCAGGAAGCCAAGCTTGCTGAGTTCTGCTTCACGGCGATCGGTAATACCAATTTCTGTTGGACATTTCTGGTCAGTATCACCATCATCACTTACAAATGTGTGACTTGGCAGGCCTTCAACCTTACCACCACCTTCAGCACCACGGATACTGGTACACCAGCCATATTCTGCATAAGACTTGGTCAGGGTTGTTCCCATGGCATA
>JBFHVK010000496.1:0-1680 GCA_041589615.1 Gammaproteobacteria bacterium
CCAGCTTTGTTTAAGTTCTTTTAATGTATCGGGACCGAATGTGGAAAACATCAACAGACCATCAGGCTTGAGTATGCGCTTAAATTCTGCAAACACTTTTCGATAGTCACACCATTGCAACATTAAGTTTGAATACACCAGGTCAACCGACTCATCTTCCAGCGGAATATCTTCCGCATCGGCGCAGACCAGTTTCGGCTTACGAAACCAGCCACCTTTTGTTTTTGTTTGTCTGAGCATTTGTGGCGAAAGATCGAGTGAAATTATTTTTGCCCTGCTGTATTTTTTTAACAGCCCCTGCGTTCCCCAGCCTGTGCCACATCCTGCATCGAGAATTACTGAAGGTTTAAGGGTGGTAAGATCCAGACGCTGAAGCAATTCTTCGCAAACATTGCGCTGTAAAACCGCGGACGATTCATAACGTATCGCCTTTGCATCGAAGTGACGTTGTATTCGTTGCTTCTCGCTCGCTAATTTCTGCTTATCACTCTGACTCATCAAACCTCATCCACAGTTATCGATGTTGCAATATCGATTAACTGTTGTGCAAACTCTTCTGCGTGGGATAAAAATGGCGCATGCCCCGCCTTCTCGTATTGTTTTATCTGTCCTGCTGGCATGAGTGTTTCCAGCACATTCGCCAGCTCGATTTTTACCAGCCCATCCTGCCCGCCTAACGCCCAGCTTACTGGCTGTGAAATCTGCGGCAACTGCTCTCGCAAGTCTACCTGCTTTAAAATAGACAGGCCTGCATCCAGGCTTTGCTGATCTGGTTGCGGCTGCTGCAATATTTTTTCTCTCAGTTCACGCAATAGCTTGCGTCCCGATTCAGAGCCTTTAACCTGCAGTGATAAAAAGCGCCGAATTGTACCTGAAAAATCAGTCTTCAGTGACTCTGCAAACTGATCGAATACGGTTACATCTACACCCGCTGACCAGTCACCTCTGCTTACAAAACAGGGTGTGGTACTTGTCATTAGCAAGCCGTCTACCAGCTGCGGCGATTGACGAGCAACCTGCAAACAGGGCAGCGCACCCAGTGACCAGCCGACTAGCAGCAATGGCTGCTGATGCTTCTTATATGCATCACATTGTTGAGAGAGGTCTTCGACTAAATCTTCAAGGCTAGAGAAACATTCTTTATACCTGCGGCCATGGCCCGGCAAATCGATGGCATGCGCCTCTATCCAGTCGGGTAATTGCTGCAGCAATGGCTGCCAGATCGTATGATTCATGCCCCAGCCATGCACCAGCAGGCAGCTGACCCTGCGACTATCCTTAGCCACAGAATTTCACCGTTATTGCATTTCGTGCTACATTGCGCGGATTAAAAATCACTCTACCAGGATACCTTTGTGGATCTTCTACAGCAGCCCATTATACTGATTATTGGCTTCGCACTGTTCGGCTATTTACTCGGTTCTGTCTCCACGGCCATTATTACCTGTAAATTAATGGGTCTGGCGGACCCTCGAACGGTAGGATCCAACAATCCCGGTGCCACCAATGTGCTTCGTGCGGGCGGTAAAAAAGCCGCTGCCATTACACTCTTCGGTGACATGTTGAAAGGGCTTATTCCGGTGCTAATCGCGGTCGTTCTGGCGATGCCGGATGAAGTGATTGCCGTCACCGGTATTGCTGCTTTTCTTGGCCACCTGTACCCGGTTTATTATGGCTTCA
>JBFHVK010000497.1:0-1679 GCA_041589615.1 Gammaproteobacteria bacterium
TACGTTGCATCCGTCTATGGCAAAGGAGACCTTCATGAAAAACTTTGCCCTTGGTGCATATTCAGCGGGTTGGCGCATGAGAAGTTCGGTGCCTATTTTGCGGATCCATACCCTCTCGAAAAGGCAGGACTGAGCGAGGATATTGTCGCAGAGGTAACTCAACGAACCCCGGGATACATCACGTGGCAGCAAGATGAATGGGCCTCGCATTGCGGTGACGCATGCGCCTTCTTGGGCGACGCTACAAAAGAAACATTAAAGTCGCTGGCGCCAGCGCAACGTAATTCGATTTTTGATGGGGACGATTTTGATGAAAAGTCGTGGGCTGATTTTCTCTCCTACTACGAACCGGGCGGTACGCCCGCCATTTATCATTTCAGGTGTCTGAAATGTAAAGTGGATGTGTTTAATTATGACTGCTCGTAATTTGACTCATTCACAAACGGACATCACGGTGCTAATGCCGACGCAAGGCGCGCTTCGCTCATTCTGGACTACCGCTGAGCACTGTAGTTATGCATTAAGGTAGCAAGTACGATGTCAGATATAGTCGCCGTTACGATAGCGTTACTCACATTTCTTATTAAATCCCCATGGGTATGGGCGAGCGTCATCGGTTTTTCGATCGCGTTCAAGCTGGACGGAAGATTAAGTAACGCAAAAAAATATCTATTACTTGGTTGCGCTGTGGTTTTCGTAGCTTCTGTCGTCAAAGTTTCATTGAATATAGCTATGCCCTTCATAGTGCATACGGAAGCACCTGACGTCGAAGAGTTATCTAGAATGATCGTAAAGTACAATCGGATCGTCGATATCGTATCAGCGTCCGGTTTTCTTTTAATCATCCGCGCTGTGTTTGTTAGTCAAAGCAGTTGTGAAATAAAAAATGCATAACATCGCAAGGAACTAAGAAGTCAATTGGAACAGAAGGGGTCAGAGCCGAAGCTATCCGACAAGTTCCGAGCGTTCCGGCTCGGACCCCGTTTCTGGCATGGCGTTCCAGTACTGGGCAGGTTTTATTCTAATGGCACGCACCTACTTTTATGCTGCTCCCGATGACCAGGCGGCGATTCGAGAATACATAGACTCGATGAGCCTCTCTGTATACCCGGCCCAATCAAACGTTTTGGGAAAATGGTCGAAGAATAATGACATCGGCGGATACATAACGTTTCTCTCAGCGGATCAGCTTCATCCGTATCGCGCAGCCGGAGACAAGCTGTTGCAGAGATCGATTGCACATGTGTTGGATCCTCTGATTTGGTGGATGCCGTCCCGCCTAATGGATCATGACGGCGACCGTTACATTATCCAAGGCTGCATTGAGTACGACTTTCCATTCTCAAAGGAACGGGAAGAAGAGCATCGCAAGGGTACTTCTTACTTTGGCAAGCTCCAGCGATGGATTCGCAAGAATTGGCCGAATCAGAAGAAGGGTGGTATCGCGTACGGGCCACATGCGCAAAGACTTGTACAGTACGAAGGATATCTTGCGAGAGGATTACCACCGAACATCAAAGTCGAGTATGTCAAAATATGATGCCTAACAACGCGTTGGAAAACGAACGCTCACAAGCGGCGCTTCACTTGCTCGTTTGCATCGTTCAACGCGGACGTTAGGTATAGCGAATGAGCTTCGACATCATCATTCTGAAGCCAACTGATTCAGCGGTTAACGA
>JBFHVK010000498.1:0-1670 GCA_041589615.1 Gammaproteobacteria bacterium
AAATCGAACCAACAGGCAGTGTTCCTCGATAGTACGGGCAGGGCTTACACCTTACCCGCGCATACTTTGCCGTCAGCGCGTGGCCAGGGTGAACCGTTAACTGGCCGATTTAATCCACCGGCGGGTGCTACTTTTGTAGCAACACTGATGGGTGATTTGAAAGACCTTTACCTGTTTGCGACCAGTTATGGTTATGGTTTTGTCTGTGAGCTGGGCGAATTGCATTCACGTAACAAGGCAGGTAAGAGTTTCCTTAAAGTACCACCCGGCGCAAAAGTATTGCCACCGGTTAAAGTGCGAAGCCTGGAAGATGACTTTATTGTAGCAATCAGCTCCGAAGGTCACATGCTGGTAACGGAGCTTTCAGAGCTGCCGCAGATGGCTAAAGGTAAGGGTAACAAGATTATAAATGTGCCACCTGCGAAGCTTAAGGAAAATGAAGAATGGATATGTGCCATTGACCTGATACAGGACAATGAAAAGCTGGTGGTCTACGCCGGTAAGAAGCACAAGACCATGAGCGGTGGTGAAGTGGATGAGCACTATGCCGAGCGTGGCAAGCGTGGCCTGAAATTACCGCGCGGCTACCAGAAAGTTGATGCCATCGAAGTGCAAATTAAAGAATAAACGTTTAGATAGAAAAAAGGTCAGTTATGTTAATCGTTGTCTCACCAGCAAAAACGCTGGATTATGATACGCCACCGAAAACAAAAACATTTACCCTGCCGGATTACCTGGATGACTCGGCAGAGCTGATTCATCGTATGCGTGAATTTTCAGCGCTGGATATTTCGGAACTGATGAAAGTCAGCTCGAAAATTGCCGAGCTGAATTTTGATCGTTATGAAGCCTGGAATAAAAAGTTCACTGAAAAAAACGCCAAGCAGGCAGTGCTGGCATTCAAGGGTGATGTATACACCGGTCTGGATGCAGAAAGTTTTTCAGCAAAAGATTTTAAATTTGCACAGTCACATTTGCGTATTTTATCGGGCCTGTATGGTCTGTTACGTCCGCTTGACCTGATGAAACCCTACCGCCTTGAGATGGGCACCAGACTGAGTACCGAGCGGGGTAAAAACCTGTATGAATTCTGGGGCGACGAGCTTACCGATGGCCTGAATGCGCAACTTAAAAAAATCAAATCAGATCATCTTATCAACCTGGCCTCTAATGAGTACTTCAAGGCCGTCCGGCCCAAAAAACTCAATGCTGAGATTATTACGCCAGCCTTTAAAGAACTTAAAAATGGCGATTATAAAATGATCGGCATCTATGCCAAAAAAGCACGTGGCTCATTGAGTCGGTACATTATCCAGAACCAGCTATCTGATATTGAAGATATCAAGTCATTTGATGTGGATGGTTACAAGTTTAATGGCAAGTTATCAAAGGGCAGTAACTGGGTGTTTACGCGTAAAATTCCTAACGCTAAATAGCGGCTTTAAGATGCCTGATCCCGCTGACATTCTTGGTTTCTGGTACAGCGAACCAGTGGCAAAGCACTGGTTCAGGTCAACCGATGCGATTGATGCTGAAATACGCCAGCGTTTTGAATCTGCCTGGCATCAGGCCGCCAGTGGTCAGATGGATCACTGGAAGGATTCCGCAGAATCCTGTCTCGCACTCATTATCCTGCTGGACCAGATGCCGCTGAATATGTTCAGGGGTCG
>JBFHVK010000499.1:0-1669 GCA_041589615.1 Gammaproteobacteria bacterium
AATAAGGCCTTTGGGCTTAAGCTCAAAATGTTCACGCACAAGTTCAACAATGCGAGCATCACTGATTTTGCCAGTGCCAAATGTTTCAACGGAAATAGAAGTCGGTTCCGCTACACCAATCGCATAGGAAACCTGTATTTCGCATTTGTCGGCAAGGCCAGCAGCAACAATATTCTTTGCAACATAACGACCAGCGTAAGCAGCAGAGCGATCGACTTTTGAAGGGTCTTTGCCAGAGAATGCGCCGCCACCATGACGAGCCATACCACCGTATGTGTCTACGATGATTTTACGACCAGTAAGACCACAGTCACCAACAGGTCCACCAATCACAAACTTTCCTGTTGGATTGATAAAGAACTTGGTGTCTTTGCTGATCAGGTTGTCAGGAAGCACATGCTTGATGATTTCGTCCATTACCGCTTCACGCAGAGACTCAAGACTAATGTCAGGCGAGTGCTGTGTAGAAAGCACGACAGCATCTATAGCAACAGGTTTGCCATCTTCGTAACGGAAAGTAACCTGACTTTTAGCATCGGGGCGTAACCAGCTTAATGTGCCATTTTTACGGACTTCGGCCTGGCGCTTAACCAGCTTGTGAGCATAGGTAATGGGAGCAGGCATGAGCACATCGGTTTCATTACATGCAAAACCGAACATCAGGCCCTGGTCACCAGCGCCCTGTTCATGGCTATCGTCTTCATCTACGCCCATGGCAATATCGGGCGATTGCTTGTCAATTGATGTGATAACAGCACAGGAATCAGCATCAAATCCCATTTGTGAGCTGGTATAGCCTATATTTCGTACAGTATTTCGTACGATATCCTGCATATCAACCCAGGCTTCAGTTGTGATTTCACCTGACAGTACAACCATGCCAGTATTAATAAGTGTCTCACAGGCGACACGGGCTTTAGGGTCCTGTTCGAAAATAGCGTCCAGGATGGCGTCAGAAATCTGGTCGGCTACCTTGTCTGGATGGCCTTCGGAAACAGATTCTGAAGTGAATAAGTGACTATTAGACATACGTGTTCCTCGATACGGTCAGTCAATCAATCTAGTATGATTGGCATTGTAGTATTCGTAAGCAGGAAGTGAGTGGATCATGTGACCAGCGGTGTGATTGCTGTGTAGCGTTTGATCTGCGCTCATCTTTTTAACCTGAATACCAGCTAAATTAATGAGCGCCGTTCAACTATTGACACACTGAGCCTGACAGCCCCGGATGGACAGGGTTGCTGCAGCGCCCCTCAGTGAGTCGAATATTATAGACTATCTATACAAAAATCTCCAATAGCCCATTTTTGATGATTACTGGCTTTTATATAGCTCGCTTAGCTCGTGTTTTTCTTCTTCACTCAGCGGCGCGTTTCGGCTGCGGTTGAGTAATTCCTGCAGCCGTGTATCGCGATGTTTCTGCACAAGTTTGGAGATGGCGTCATCTAGAAGCTTAAGTTGCTGGTCGAGTTTACTGGCACCGGGGATATCCCACTGCATCAGTTTGATGATGATGGGTTCATCACTTGAGCCACGCCAGCGCTCGAGTAGAACGGAAGGTGAGGGTGTGTCTGTACTAAGAATGGTATCGTAAAGCTGTATGAGTAATCCCAGGCCAGGCATATCTGAGTGACGTAATTGCTCTGGTATCTCACGCTGACGTGCGAGC
>JBFHVK010000500.1:0-1662 GCA_041589615.1 Gammaproteobacteria bacterium
CTCTAAAGCCGGGGCGGAGGTAATTAGGGACTGCTTTCTGATCTGGTTGGTAATTAATATTTGGGTTTACAGACCAGTAACCTAATCGTAAATTAAAAATTGACATGATAGCTGAAATTAATGGATTTACAGTGAGTCCTTTTCCAGCAACACCTGAATCTGAATTTGCAGCAGCACCAGAAATCGCAACTGCAGTTGGTAAGGTCATTTCACCATTGGCAAATTCTTCAGTTTTATTCCAGCCTGTTGCATTACTGCCTGAATATAAGGGACTTAGTATAAAATTATCTCCACAACGCCCCTTGAATTTAGGTACATCAGACTCTACGAGTATAATATTTGTGTTTATTATAGGGTAGGGCATTGTATTTTTGTCTGCAGGCAGGCAATCATGAAGCCTGGCCTGGTTTGCCTGTTCAGCCATGCTACTTTGTAAGCCTTCAGCTTTAAAAAGTTTACATATATCAGGCATAAAAGTTTCCATGAGACGGTCTCGATAATAGCGATGTATGGAAACCTTGTTAACTGGAATCAGCCAGGCAGCAATTAAAATTATTGACGCAAGGATCACATGGCCTGTATACGTTAAAGGATCTTCTTTTAAACTTACTGCAATCTGATCTGAGAGTACAAATAATCCAATAAACATGATTGATACACCAATGTACACAAGCAGATTTTTAGGAATTACCTTGAGGATACTGTCTTTGGATGACTTCTGGCTTTGCCAGGCTAGAAAAGCACCAATAGCCGCACTAATGCCGCCAGCGCTATCTACGTGCGAATCAATATAAATTCTGATGATATCGATAATTGCTATAAGCATAAAAGTCAGTGCGAATATCAATACATATTTGATAGAAATTTCCCATCCGCGTCGCCAGACATAGTTTTCATCTTCATTATGACGGTGCCAAATAGCAAAAACGCCATAACTTACGAGACTTAAAAAGTAAACGGCAAGTGCCAGTATTCCAGCATCCATAGAGTAGGAGCTAAACACAAGGCCTGGCTTAAATGCAGGTGTGAGATAATGAAGTGTATGAAATAGCAGGCTTGCAAGAACGAGTAATGTCACGAAACCCATGCTTACACTGCGCAGGATAACAGATAGAAAAGACAATAAGGTTATGCCTTTACCAGGTACCAGATACTTTCCATGTTGCCTGAGGTGGCGCATCATGGACGCCTGATTTCGATCCATCTCTTCATTCTTATTGCTGTAGCGAAACCCTGTTCCGTAGGGGAAATTATCTGAACCGGTACCAAATTCAGTTGTGCAATTTTTATCTGTGCGCCATTTCCCGAGCCATGCCCATGATAGAGCTCCACCAAGATATCCCCCTCCTGACACAGTAGACAGGTAATCAAAATCTTTGAGGCGATCAGATTTTGCTAATGACTGTATTACCCCGAGACAAAAACTTGCTGAGCGAATCCCGCCGCCTGAGAGTGCAAGTGCCCTGATGTTTTCAGGGTCAGTATTTCTGCGTTTTTTCAAGTTGTCGAGTTCTGCTTTTACAACCTGCTCAGCGCCAGCATAACGGTTATCTGTTATAGCATCATAACTGACGAATAATGATTCATTCTTATTTTTATCCATTTCGAGTGCTCCCTGACGAAATTATATGTTAGTGAGTGGTAGTACACTTGTCGCACAAG
>JBFHVK010000501.1:0-1660 GCA_041589615.1 Gammaproteobacteria bacterium
CTCAAGACAGATATACGGGAAGCCGCCTCAGAAGGTTGTAAAGCAATCTTTATCGACCCAATCACTAACCTTACAAACGGGATTAATGCAGCAGATGCAAACACAAAACTACAAGAGATCGCTCAAGAACTTTCTGCTTTGGCTCTCGATCTCAATATCGTTATCTTTATCTTTTGTCACCTGCGTAACCCTGATGTGGGTCCCCCACACGAGAGAGGTGGTGAAGTTCTCAGCAGTCAGTTTGCTGGTAGCCGTGCTATGGCTAGGTCTTGCAATCTTATGCTCGGCTTGGAAGGAAACAGAGACCCCGAGCTATCGCCAGAAGAAAGAAACATGAGAACTCTTGTGCTCCTAGAAGATAGAGAGTTCGGAGAGACAGGGCGATTTAAGCTCTATTGGGACAATTACACAGGTCTTTTTAACGAGGTGGGACAATGAGAGTAAAGCTGAAGAAACTGTCTGATAATGCGAGGATTCCAGAATATGCAACCAATGGAAGTGCTTGTTTCGACTTGTTCACTACTGATGACGGTCTGGTTCATGAGTCTTCCTCTCTCGTATTGGGAACGGGTCTTGCGTTTGAAGTTCCCAAAGATCATGTTATGCTTGTCTTTAGTCGTAGCGGTGACGGTTTTCAACGTGATGTACGGCTTTCTAACTGCGTTGGGGTGATTGATTCAGACTATAGGGGAGAGCTTAAAGTTAAACTTGCAGCAGACAGTGTTATCGGTCGTGTTGTAAAGGCAGGGGATCGGGTAGCTCAGGCTCTAGTCCTGAAGTATGATCGAGTAACCTTTGATCAGGTAGGAGTACTCTCTGACACTTCTCGTGGAGAAGGTGGGTTTGGGAGCACAGGACGATAACCAATGCTCTCAATCATTGAAAAATTCTATCGAGCAAACTATGGTAAGCTTGTAAAGAGAATGCGGTGGCGGGCAGGAACTATCCAAGATGCAGAGGATATTGTCCAAGAGGCATTCTGTAGAGCCATCAAGTATAAAGAAAGCTTTATGATGGGTCTTCCTTTTAACCACTGGTTCCAACGCATTCTTAGTAATGCACTTAGGGACCACAAGAATGCAGAGAAAGGTTTGTCTAATTCGGTAGAGTATGGCGAGGAACACGCCGAGCCAGTAGATTGTCCTGCATACAACAAACAGCTTCGTCGTCAAATTGAAGAAGAGATGATGCTGATGGATGACGAATCTTGTGAGGTTGTTTCCTTGTACTTCACATATAATTACAGTCTCAAGGATATTGTGCATATCACCAATGTCAAATATAAGACAGTGGATAACATCATCCAAAGATTCAAGCACAAGATTCGGGAGAAATATGGGGAGAAAATCTAAAGAGTGAAAGTATATGTAGGAGACCTTGAAGCGGATGGGTTGCTAGAAGAGGCAACAAGGGTTTGGTGCGGTGTATTTAAGGACCTGAAAACTGGTGAGGTTATTAAGTTTAACCCTCATCAAGTTCCAGATATGCTGAAGTTTCTGGACAGTGTTGAAGCCCTTGCTATGCATAACGGACTAGGATATGACTGGCCCCTCTTGGAGAAGCTATACGGATACAAGTTCAAAGGTGTTAAAATAGACACACTTGTCATGTCTCGTCTTATGAACCCTAAGCGACAAGTGCCCTACAACTGCCCTAACAA
>JBFHVK010000502.1:0-1657 GCA_041589615.1 Gammaproteobacteria bacterium
GCGGTATGTTATAGCTGGCTAGAGGCTAGGGACATTATCAAAAACTATATGAATGAACCTGAAACCTTAACCATTGAGGGCTAAATATGAACGCAAGCGAAGTCTTAACAATATTAAATGCAAAGACGACCGACCCCGGCGCGGTATCAGGCACAGGAGAACCAGAATTAACCCCTGCTATGATTTCCGAGGCATGTTCAGGGCTTGATACTAAATACCATCTAGCGGCATTGATTAAGGTTTGCGGCGATGCCAGCCAGATAAAGCGGCTTGTCGATCCTTTCTTGCTAGGCGATATATCAAAGCGAGCTGTTAAGGAAAAATGGACATATAACAAATACGATATTAAACATCTATCGGAAATCGCCTGCCTAGAGATTCACAGCCCTTCCAGGTTCGACACTGACGAAAAACGAGGCATAGCCCTTAGCATCAGGACTGAGCGCGTTATCACTGGCAAGGAGTACCGCCAGATGTACCGAAGGTATTACAACATTATCTTTTCAATGATCGAGGACTATTGCAATACGGCGACTTCACATATTCGGGGGATGTTAGAAGAATGACAGGCTTAAGGAATCCACACCAAGCGGCTGAGTTTAAAGAGCTTTATTTACAAGGCGAAACATTGCAGCAGATAGGCGACTTCTACGGAATATCCAGAGAGCGTGTTCGGCAAGTTTTGAAAAAGATCGGCATCACTGGCAAGGATGGTGGTAGTACCGTCCGTGCAAAGAAAAGAGCTGAAACCCAACTCTTAAAACGAAGGAAAAATGTATTGCTTAAATGGGGATGCACTCTTGAGCAATACGAATATCTTAGATCGTTGAACCGTGATTATACTAAAACCCCAATATATAAATATGCACAACAAAGGAGGGGGGCTAAAAATAGAGGCATAGGATTTTATTTAACCTTGTGGCAATGGTGGGAAATATGGCAGAAATCAGGGAAATACTCCAGGAGGGGGAGAGAATACGACCAGTATGTTATGTGCAGATATATGGATGATGGGCCTTACGAGGTTGGCAATGTGTTTATTGCAACAGCAAGCGAGAACGTATCTTGTCAGCATAAGGCGCAAGGCGTTGATAAAAGCTGGATGAAAAAGAATGACTTGCCAATTGACGAATTTATTATAACGCATTGCGAAGAAAGCAAGGAAGACATACACTAGAACGCGAAGAATAGCCTCTGCGTTTTGCGTAGGGGCTTTTTTATTGCTTGATGTAAACATCAAGAGCTAGGAAATATTGATTTCTGGATCAACTCTCAGGAGGTGGTCATCTGGCGCGTAAAGCGTCTAACCTTGTTCCGGTTGGAACATACCCGACGAACAAAGCCCGTAACAGTTAAAGCTGACGGGCTTTTTTAGTGGGAACATTTTATGCCGAAAATACTAATCTGGGACATTGAAACTAGCCCGATAGTAGCGGCTGTATGGGGGCTATTTAACCAAAATATTAACTTCGAGTCGATTCTCGATGATTGGTACATCATTTGTGCAGCATGGAAGTGGCACGGCGAAGACGAGGTAGAGACTTCCTCGGTTTTAGACTGCAAAACAAGATTCAAGAAAGACCACAAGGATGATTACCATGTTGTTAGAAAGCTGCATCAGGTTTTAAAGCAGGCTGATGTATTGATAGCTCATAAC
>JBFHVK010000503.1:0-1650 GCA_041589615.1 Gammaproteobacteria bacterium
CGTAAGCCATTTTTTATGTCCTTTGATTGCAATCAAAAAAAGCGTGACATTAATCACGCAATCATAATAACCCATTTGACTTGTTAAATAAATCAATCCGTTTCAAAACTAGCTATTGTATCGCCACTCTCGCTCTGAACCTCTACGCCAGCCGTATAAATAGCCTGTACAGTTTCGCTGATCTCGGTTCGCATTAGCAAGTACAAATCAATTTGATAACGAGGCTCAAACAAACCCTGATTGAGCTCCGTTAGGTTTCTAGCTGGACTCACACCAAGCCACCCAAGGCCGTTAACCAGCATTGACTCGGCCACGCTGGGAAGCATATTCATTTGCGCGACCTTTGCCGCCTGATCTCGGGCGTCGCCTCGATAAAAGTTAATTGAAACAGTGACCTCTTTGCAGCTCATTACCGTGATCTTTATGTCTTGATAATCAGCATTTCCGTCCACAGCATCAACTAGCTCTTGCCTTTGACCTCGCTGGCCAACCTCAACAAATGAAGAAAACGGTTCAACCGCGCAGTAATTTCCATCAGGAGCGGGCGCGTTTGGGTCGGCTAATATGCAATCGCTAACCCCAGTAACGCTAACAATATGAGGCCTAAGTACATCGAAAAGTTCTTCTCTGGTCATACGTCCAACCTCACCGCATAAAACTTGCAATAGTCTCGCCAAGGCCTATTGTCAACAGAGTAGGCCTTGAACGTGCCGTCAATGGCATCGCCATTCGAATCAACAAATGTAAACTGATCAGCCTCCCTGATCACCGCGCTAGTGCCATCATTTACGTAGACTTTTCTAGTGTCCTGGACTCGTTCGCCGCCAAGTTGCAAAAAGTTTATGTCTTTCTGATTTAGTGGCTGAATGTTTACTGTGTGCGTTGTTGTTGCTTCGGAGCCTGCCACCCACTTGCCGTCAACGTACCCGCCGCCCGACTTGGCCACCCTTGTGCCAACTCCAGAGGTAAATACATCATCAATATGGCCTGACATACTCAGGTTTACCAAGTTCATCTACATGCCCTCCTCTGGGATGTCATTAACGATAGAGTAACTAACCGATTGCATTAAAGCGCCGGTATCAATAAGCGGGTTTGATGAGCCTTTTTTCCTAACGGTACTAATTGCATTTGGCGGAGTCTTTAAGTCAATCATATACTTTTGAACCTTAGCAACCGCGACTTGGCCAACCAGATTCAAAGCCTTCTCCATGTCGTCTGCGTTATCCTCCATGATGCTGACATAATCCCTTCGTCCGGACTCCACGCCAACGTCAAGCCAAGGCCTAGCGGGTATCACCACATTATGATTAGCCCCAGCCCTATCAGTACCAAAATGCAATGTCGCACCCAGTTGGGCCATTGTAAAATCATCGCCGTCAGCCTGCCCCTCACCTTCATGAATACCTATTAGCACGGACTGGTCTTTCATTAGGGCTTTTAGCTCTTGCTCCAAAGCATCCGAAGCCTGCTGAAATCCCTGTATGTCGACATCAATACCAATCATTAAACCACCATTGCGCCGATTAGGTTTTTACGTAGACGGTAAAACTGAACGCCATAGTTAGTAAGGCTCAACCAGTCGTCACCGGTGTCCTGGATAGACCCAACACGATAAGCTAGTGATTCATCACCAACAGACTTGGACGC
>JBFHVK010000504.1:0-1641 GCA_041589615.1 Gammaproteobacteria bacterium
ATGCGAAAGGTTCGCCAGCCTCCCGTACTTTATACAAAAACAAATCAAATTTGTGCGAAGTATTACGGCTAAGTTCAAAAGATTCGATTTATCCGAATCCCCGCTTTGTGGAGCAAATGATGGGGTTTCCCGTAGGTTGGACAGACTTAGAAGACTAGGCAACGCAGTAGTTCCGCAAATACCAGAGCTAATAGGACGAGCGATATTAGATTATGAAATGCAATAACATTCAAAAGCTTCACGCAGAAAGCAAGCGTAAAAAGCTTGAGAAGCAAATGGCCTATCAGATAAAGGTAGCAAAACTGCCAAAGCCAGAAGAAGAATATATTTTTCATCCAGATAGAAAATGGCGATTCGATTTTGCTTATCCAGATCTGATGATTGGTATTGAATGCGAAGGCGGCACCTGGGCAAAGGAAGCAGGCAGGCACAACAGAGGCAAGGGATTCAGGGATGACTGTATAAAATACAATGAAGCCGCATTACTGGGCTGGCGAGTTTTACGATTTACCAGTGATTTAATTGCTGGCGGTATGGCGTTACAGGTAATTGAGAAGGCAATAGCAGGCGCAACAGAGGGGTAGCAAACAGCAATGGCAGAAATCATCTATCTACTCGACAGGGAGAAGATGAAGCAGGTTATAGCCCACTGCGATAGCTGCGAGGTTACTTTGAAGCAATGTTTGAAAGAGTCAGAAGCAAGGTTGATTAGATGGGAACCGCAATCATGCCCTTTATGTGGTTGCGCTATTTTCTATAAATTAGGGGGATGCCAATGAAAACACTCTGCACAAAGATGAGCAAAATCCGATGGACAGTAGAGGAAAATATCATTATTCAAACGGTGTATCCCAGTGAAGGGCCAGAAGGTTGCGCGGATAGACTTCTTGGGAGAACCGAAAGGGCAATTATCTGTCAGGCGGTAAGGCTTGGCATTAAGTACAGGGAATGGACAGAATCAGAAGAAAGGATACTCAACACGTTATTTGAAAGCTATGGCGCACTGGTATGCAGCCTGGCACTACCTAAACGAAGTTATGACGCAGTAAGGGTGAAAGCAGCAAAAATGGGGCTTGTGAATAAGAAAAAAGCGAAGCACGTTAATGGCGATATCATGAAGGCGCATGATATGGCATTCCATAGGGCATGGATATGATTAAACTTATTAATGGGGCTTTGGGATCAGTACAAGGCTTTGAGATAACTGAAGCAGAAGGCAAGTCTGTGCCTGAATACATGATCTATTTAGGAAAAATAGATCTTTTTGTTAGAAAATCCGGAAGACATGAAGTAAGGCACATTGCACAAGCATGGCGCTCATATAAAACGAAATACGAGGCATCCAGATCAAAGTACATGCCTCATCAGGGGAAAAAGGAAATTATGAGAAGAAGGTGCTGATTTGATTAAGAAGCTTACAAGCCAAGAAAAAGTATTCAAAGAGCAATTTTTGCTTACTGGCAAGGTTGTCGAATCTGCTTTGGCGGCAAAGTATGCAGAGAGTACTGCCAAATCAAAGGCGTTTACATGGGTAAGTGATAGTAAGTGTCCAGCTAATAAACGGCATCTTCTCAAGGCTATACGTGAAGCACAGGCAGAAAGATCTGAGCGCACGCAAATAGATGCAGACTGGATGCTGAA
>JBFHVK010000505.1:0-1631 GCA_041589615.1 Gammaproteobacteria bacterium
CCTCGTTGGGCGAGATGTCGAGCGCCTTAGCGATCTGTCTGGCCCCGTGTAAAATTTCAATTCTCTGCTCGCAGTTCATGCGGCCTATCTCCCGTGAACGTTTGTTGATGCCGCAGCAGCGGTACATTTACATGTTAGGCGGCAGTACCAAGCCACACGAATGACACGCCGAAAACGGTCACACTGGCCACCATCAAACCGCCAAGCTGGTCAGGCTGCCATTCCCAGGAAAAGAATTTGTGTGTTCGGTTTCGTTGTATCTTAAATCGTTTCATTGTCTAGCCCCTGGTCTTGTTTCATTTGGTCTTTCCATTCCTTGCGGTAATAACTCAAATCTTCATGCAATGCCTTTATCACCGACTCTTTTCCGGCAATTTCAATTTTGAGTTCTTTGTTTTCTTTCTCTAGCTGCATTATTCGTAAGTCATGATCTGTAAACACAATAACCTCCCGCCTAACAAGGCAAATTAAGTCGGACTCGTTTCACTCGCCGCTTATTTGCGGCGTTATGTGACTTGATCCAAGTCTTCCAACACGCACTGGACAGAATCCCAAACATCCTTGGAGCATTCGCGCTCATCAATCTTATTTAATTCTGATCGTATTTCATTCAATATGTTTTCGTTACCGAAACCGATATTTATATCAACATAAGCGTCAATTGCATCCCACATCGCATGTAACTGATCTATGTCTGCATACGAGAACTTGTGCAATACGTCAATGCAAGCATTCTCTCGGTTGCTGTTTGTTTTGTATGCGTCTTGCATCGCATACGCAAGATCATCGCCACTAGGTTTAATAATCGCCGTTTCCTTATCCTCATAAATGTGTCGCTCGCACGGTTGGGCGCGTATCCCACATGTGCAAATTTTATCTAAATTCCATGTTGTCATAATCGTCACATAACAATGCAAATCCAGTCGGACTCGCTTCGCTCACCGCTGATTTGCGGCGTTATGGCTCGCCAACAACAACGCAACCATCTGGCTCTACTTCTAGTTCAATAAGTTCTATATGCCCATTACAGAAATACACAGTTCCGCATTCGGGGCATTTCACATGGTAGGCAAAATACCCGTCAAAGTGGCTATGGCATCCACACTTGCAGTGAATATCCATACAGACATCAGTACCCTTCCACTGTATCCATGTGTGGGGTTCACCCTCTCTGGTTTCCTGTATGTTCCAGGCTTCTTCTTTATCTTTGGCTTTTTTAGCCATAAAAAATCACTCCAGTTCGTTCACTTCGTTCACCGGACGCCGCATAAAGCGCGGCTCCGCTGAGTTCAGCCGTTATAAGGCACTCACCAAGCCAGAATCTGGTAAATGACCCATGCTGGTATAGACAGGATTCCCGTCCAAGCCCACAGGCCAAGCAAGATTGCGCCGGTTTTTGTCTTTTCCAGCGCGTCTTTCAGCACAACACGGTCAATAGTTGCTATGGCGATGATCGCCACGAGATTTGCGAGAAACAGTTTCGTGTAAACTTCCATCCTGTACTCCGTATTCCGTGCCTCATAACAAGGCACTCAAAAATCCGACTTCGCTACGCTCAGCGGTTCAGTGCTGGCGTTATGTGGCTGAATGCAGTGCCAGCGTCGGCTGTTCATCTCAGCGACACATAGAGA
>JBFHVK010000506.1:0-1630 GCA_041589615.1 Gammaproteobacteria bacterium
GATACAGGCCAACGCCGGTGTGGTCGAACTGTCTTAGGACGCGAATATCAGCCGGGCGATTAATATTTCCCTGCAGGCTGATTTTACAACCGTCCAGCGTGATCGCGGGTTTGTTTTTCAGATCGAAAAGATTTTTACGCCGCTGCTTTTCCTCACGCATCATTCCCTTGAACTGCGTCAGAATATTTTTCTCGGGATTGATGTGGATATCGCCGGTATTACTGTCGACAATCAGGGTGTCGTTTGCCTGTATGTAGTGTTTTGCATCACTGGCACCGACAATGGCGGGGATGCCCAGGTTGCGTGCCAGTATCGCTGTGTGTGACAGTGGACCACCATACTCTGTGATAAAGCCGGCGATTTTCTGGTGCTGCATAAGGATGGTATCCGCCGGAGTAAGGTCATCGGCAACGATAATCCTGTTTTTCAGGTGTGGGCCCAGTTTCTCATCTGAAAAATCAATTTCTGGTTCATTCATCAGGCATCGCTGAATTCTTTCAGCAACATGGATAATGTCATCCTTACGTGTCTTAAGGTATGAGTCGTCCATCTCATCAAAAATTTTGACGATGCGTTCAACCTGTACCTGTAAAGCCCATTCGGCATTACATAGATGTGCATGTATGTAACTAACGGTGCCTTCATAAAGAACAGGGTCGTCCAGCATTAACAGGTGAGTATCAATGAATTGCGTAATATCCTTAGGTGTATTTTCGGAAATACTGTCCTTAATATTTTTTAACTGCAATTGTGCCTGTTGACGAGCGTCTTCGAAACGTCGAATTTCGATTGCGGCGTCATGTTTTGAGATGGCGTATTCAAGTACTTCTGGCAACTCACGGTGATAGATATAAGCTTCGCCAATGCTTATACCTTTTGAAACTCCAATACCGTTAAGTTGTGATGCCATTTATAGTTATACCTGGTATGAAAATATTATATTGTTCATTTATATGATCACTTATTCTTCTTCGTCAAAACGATTATTAACGAGTTCCGAAAGCTTGTCTGCACATACTTCTGCATCATTTCCATCTACATGAATAGTGATTGAGCTGCCTTTGCCGGCGGCCAGCATCATTACGCCCATGATGCTTTTGCCATTTACGCGATGGCCATTTTTCTCAATTTCAACATGGCTATTGTAAGAAGATGCAACATTCACAAATTTAGCAGCAGCACGTGCATGTAATCCAAGTTTATTTATAATATCAAGTTGTCGACTGATTGTGTTCATATTATTTTTTGCATTCACAGAGTAGAATTCCATCATGTCCGCCACTCACAGCCTTGAGGGCCATGTTTTCCAGGTTTAACTGTGGATAATTGAGAACACGTACCAGCATCGGCAGGCTAAGTCCTGCAACCAGCTTACAGTTATGCTTATTGCAAAGTTGTTTTCCAATATTGGATGGTGTGCCTCCATATATGTCAGTCAGTACGAGCACACCATTACCGGTATCCAGTGTTTTCATATACTCATCTGCCTGTTGTAATATTTCTTCAACTGAGCAGTCAAGGGGGACTTCCAGTGTTCGGGTAGCCAGTGGGCAGGTATCCAGCATTAACCTGGATGTCTCAAGCAGACTCGTTGCAACATGTTTGTGAGTAATTAATAACAGGCCGACAC
>JBFHVK010000507.1:0-1624 GCA_041589615.1 Gammaproteobacteria bacterium
GAGTTTGCCGGCATTGCACAAGCTTAAGGGAGATGCCAGTGCAATGGGTAGTGATGTCTTTGCAGGTATGGCGCATGACCTGGAGCAGTCGATGAAGCAACTGCAGTATAACAGGCAGATTAAATCAGAGGACCTGCTGGCAATTACTGTGCAGATAAATTCAATGCTGGCCAAGCTAGGCAGTGTTGCACAAATTATTGAAAAATTAATGAGCCTGATTCCGGTGTTTGGTGATGTGCTTGATAACGATCGTTTGCATCTATGGAAAAGGGATCTAAACACCCTGGCAGGAAAGGTAAGTGAGGATCTGGGTAAACATGTGGTATTAGATTTTAGTCAGTCGAATCTGAATCAGATAGAAACTGTGCATGCCGAAAAATTACGCGATATCTGTGTACAGATGATTCGTAATGCGATAGCACATGGTATCGAGTTGCCGGTAGAACGACTTATGCTACAGAAGCCGGAGGCTGGTAAAGTGAGTATTAGCCTGATGGCGGACAGTGAAAAAACCGAGATGATAATTCGTGATGATGGTGAAGGACTATCTGTCGATAAGATTAAAAAATCACTGATCGATAAACGTGAATTCACACAGGAGCAGCTGGATGAAATGGATGACAAAACAATTATTATGAGTATTTTCAGGAGTGGAATTTCAACGGCTGATGAACTAACCGAGCATGCGGGACAGGGGCTTGGCCTGAGTGTGGTTAAGCAGGCCGTGAATGATCTGGGTGGTCGACTGATGATAGCCTCCAGGCGAGGAGAATATACTGAATTCAAATTTGTATTTAGTAATGTTGAGCTGGTGCAGTTAAAAGAGGTGATGGCTGCATGAAGATAATGATTGTGGATGATTCGAAAATCATTCGTGGAAAAATATTGCAGATAGTCAGGTCATCTGGTCTCGAAGATATGAATGTTATCGGTGTTGCGAAGAATGGCAGGGAGGCGGTTGATCTATGCAGAAAAACCATGCCCGATGTTGCAACCATGGATTTAACTATGCCAGAACTGGATGGCGTGGAAACCATCAGTGAGCTAATCAACATAAATCCTGATATTCGTATACTGGTCGTGTCTGCCTTATCTGATAAGGCAACAGCCATTGAAGCATTGAAGCGAGGTGCAAACGGGTTTATATGTAAGCCATTTACGGATGAAGAGCTGAAGCTGGCATTATATGAGTTACTGGAAGCTGGGAGCTATGCATGAATGAATCGGATATAAAAATATTTATTGACGCAGTGTCACATTATTTTGAGCAGATCACGCGTCAGTCAGCGTCGATAGGTGCGCCTTACCTGAGTACGCATAGTGGCCTTGAAAATTATGATTATTCTGGTCTCATTGGTATCGCAGGAAAATATCGCGGCTGTATTTATTTTACCGCACCGCGCCCCTTGCTAAGACATCTGCTGGTAACCATGGACGTGCATGATCATAGTGATGAAAACATCCTCGACATGGTGGGTGAAATAGCCAATACCCTGTCAGGAAATGCGCGTAAACATTTCGGCTCGGATTTTATTATTTCAGTGCCCGTCAGTATGAAAGGCAAACTGGATAATATCCGTCCACCATCCGATCTTTTGCCCTATGTCGTACCGGTAAGCTGGAA
>JBFHVK010000508.1:0-1622 GCA_041589615.1 Gammaproteobacteria bacterium
AACGCATACACGGAGGATGGGAGAGATAGCGTCCGAAAGAAAGCATCTCAGTTTACATCTATCCGAAATGCTGGTGGCTTTACCTTAGCTTGCGGAACCCGTTACCACCCTAACGATATCTATGCTACTTGGAAAGCACAAGAGTATGATGTTTATAATGATGAGAACGAGATTGTGGATCGCCTCCCTGTTTGGGAGATTAAAGAGTATGCGGTAGAAGAGGACCAGATTTTCCTCTGGCCACGAACCATGCGCTCAGACGGTAAAGCTTTCGGATTTGATAGCCAAGTTCTTTCGCGTATCCGTGCTGAATACTCTGACCGTGTTCAGTTCTATGCGCAGTATTATAACAACCCGAATGACCCAGGCAGCAATAGAATCGATCGCTCCAAGTTCCAGTATTACGATAAGAAATATCTAACTCAGAGAGATGGCAGTTGGTATTTCAAACGTAACAAACTCAACGTATATGCAGCTATTGACTTTGCATTTAGCTTGTCTAAAAAGGCGGACTACACAGCTATCGTGGTAGCAGGTATTGATGCAGAAGGTTTTGTTTATGTCCTAGATATTGACAGATTCCGTTCTGATAAAATGTCTGAATACTTCACTAAGGTTGCAGAGCTACACTCCAAATGGGAGTTTAAGAAACTAAGAGCAGAAGTGACAGTGGCGCAGACGATTATTGTAAGAGACCTGAAAGATCGCCTTCGTGAAGAAGGGCTTAGACTTACAATTGATGAGTATCGCCCAACTAGAAAAGAGGGTACAAAAGAGGAGCGTATTGCCTCTGCCTTGGAGCATAGGTACGAAAACCTTTCTATCTGGCACTTTAAAGGCGGCTATACTGATGTTCTGGAAGAAGAACTTATCCTTGCTAGACCACCACATGACGACGTAAAGGATGCCTTAGCATCTATTATGGAAATTATGATTAAACCTAAAAAGTCTCGAATGGCTGAGTTCGATAGAGGCAATGTAATTAACTTCGCCCCTCGCTTCGGCGGTGTGGCATTCCGATAGGAAAGACATGGCACGTAAACCTTTAGAAGTGAACAAGTGGGGCCGCGATAATCTTGCTAAGTTTATTGCTAACACTTGGTTCACCCTCAATTCACAAAGACACGAAAAGATCGCTCAGTGGAAAGAGCTTCGCAATTATGTTTTTGCGACAGATACACGGACAACCTCTAACAAGGCCCTTCCTTGGAAGAACAGCACAACCCTTCCTAAGCTTTGTCAGATCAGAGATAACCTACATTCAAACTACATCTCTGCCCTTTTCCCTAACGATGACTGGCTGAAATGGGAAGCCTATTCAAAAGAAGACGCTTTCAAAACTAAGGTTAGAGCTATTGAAGCATACATGGGCAACAAGACCCGTGAGAGCCATTTTAAGACGGAAATCAGCAAGCTGGTATATGACTACATCGACTACGGCAATGCGTTCGTTACGGTCGATTTTGAGGCTTCCTATCGTGAGGATTCAAACGGTGAACGGATCATCAACTATATTGGTCCTCGGGCTCGTCTTATTAGCCCCCTAGATATTGTTTTTAATCCACTATCCTCCTCCTTCCAGCAGTCATTTAAGATTGTGCGCAGCCTCCGTAACATAGGAG
>JBFHVK010000509.1:0-1621 GCA_041589615.1 Gammaproteobacteria bacterium
ATGCCTAGCACTGATCCAGTAAACATGGAGCACGTTGAAAGAGCTTATCAGGCGTTTAAAGAGGTTGTGGACGCTGATACAGAGGTGATGGATTACAAGCGCGTTCAGGCTGGATTTTCAAGGTTAAACAATAACGAGCGTGTAGCTCTATGGGAAAAGTTCGGGAGCGAGAAACCAGAAGGAAGCAGGAAGGGATACAAGGCAATCATCAAAGATCTGTTAGATGCAACTGATGATAAAGCAGCATAGAGAGGCAAGCTAAAACCGGGCAAGACATTACCCCGCTGGCATAGGGGCTTTTTTAAAGGTGAGAAGATGGACGAGAAAACAGGTTTACATACATGCCCATTTTGTGGCTTACCTCCTGAAATAGCATGGGAGATGACTATTGGCGGCTGGCTAGGATACCGGATTGTATGTAGCGATATAGATCGTTGCGAAATCTACCCTACTACGCCGCTATATAAGAGCGCGGATGCAGCCAAGAAGGTCTGGAATACAAGATACAAGTAGAGGTCGTTATGTTAATGAACTATCCGAAAACTGAGAGAGAAAAGCCGCCAGTTGTATGCTGTGAATGCGGCAAGGTATTTAAAGGTCGCGCCCCTGTTGATGCTCACGGCAAAGGCTGGGAAGGATTTTCTTATAATATCAGTGTAAGACAGCAAGACGGAACGTATAAAACCGAACATTTGGGGAAGTGTCCCGAGTGTATTAATTCAAACCATTAAAGGCAAATAGAAATGAAACGACTAGTAATTAAAACAGGTGAATACCAGAAAGACGGCCAAACAAAAGGTGAATATGTGAATATCGGTGTAATGATGGACGGCGATAACGGCCCCTATCTTCTCCTAGACCCTACAGTAAACCTTGCAGGCTGTTTAACTAAGCAAAACATGATGAACCATGCGAAGGGTAAAAAGCCCGGCTCTAGTGTGATGGTGAGTGTTTATGACGCTGATCGATCTAACCAGCAACAAGCGCAGTCCGCCCCGAATAATGCAGGCGATGATTTTTCCGATGACGTGCCGTTCGCTCCACTTGGCAAAGAGTACATAGCTTAACCGCATAGAGAGGAAATAAGATGAAAGGAGTATTCATAATACTAGTAGGCATATCAATAGTATCGTTTTGTGTTCCCGCCTTCCCTCAAAAGTGGTCTAGTGAGTGTGAGGAGCAGTTCAGGAAATCAATCGAGGCTGAATGTCAGGTTATCAGGTGTAAAGAACTAGGTGAGGGCCGGTAGATATGTCACACATGGCTGATTTACAAAGAACATTTAAACGGTTTCAGGAAATGTATAAATGGTCGCCAGAAACAACAGCAGAAAACTTCCTAGAAGTTATTGGTTGTTTGGAGTGGGAGCTGAACTACAAGAAGCCGCCCGAAATCTGGAACGATGCAACACAAAGAATGCAACCTGACTACCAAAAAGAAGTAGAACTAGAGCTAGAGGAAGCTATTAAGCTTTTCAAGTAGAGGAATAGATAGATGGATATGCCAGAGAAGATATATGCCGTGATATTTACTATTCGTGGGGAATTGCACCGAGATTTCTCAGAGAGGCCAGCATCACATGCTACAAAATACCTCCACGCCGAGAAGCTAAGAAGAAAGC
>JBFHVK010000510.1:0-1617 GCA_041589615.1 Gammaproteobacteria bacterium
AAATCCCGATATTCTGTCAGGCAAATCGGGTTACTTTGAAGCTTCAGCTATGGTTGAGCTTATCGATGTCCTGGATGAGGTTGATCGCTCGATGGGGGATGTGCATGCCTCGGGTAATCCACATGTTCATCTGGATCCAGAGCGCATGCTGGTGATTGCAGAAGCGCTAAAGGAACGACTTGTTAATCTTGACCCGCAAGGTTCTGATATTTACGAGTTCCGGTTTAATGATTTCAAACAGAGATGGCAGGCTGCAATGCAACAATGGAAAGACAGGGCAAAAGCTTTAAAAGGGCAACGCGTTGTTGTGCATCATCGTGACTGGGTTTACCTGTTTAACTGGCTTGAAGTTGAAATTGCGGGTGCGCTGGAGCCTAAACCGGGATTACCCGCATCCGCCAGACACCTTGTTACATTAAAACAGACACTGGATATCAAACCGGCATTGATGATTGTACATACAAATTATCAAAATTCGCGTGCTGCAAATCGCTTGTCAGAAATGACAAAAATTCCGGTTGTTGAACTTCCTTATACTGTCGGAGCGGATCAGGTAAATGATCTGTTCGACCTGTATGAAACTATCATTGATAAAATGACAGGTGTACTTCAGTGAACATAAGTGGACTTGAGGTTACGATTTTACTTCCTGCATTCATCGCCGGTTTACTGGTTACAGCAACCCATGTGCCGCTGGGGCAGCGCGTATTGAAACGTGGCATTATCTTTCTGGATCTTGCTGTTGCACAAATAGCCGGCCTTGGGATTATTTTCGCTCATAGTTTTCACTGGCAACCAGGTGCCTGGCAAGTACAGTTGATCGCAATGGCTGCGGCAATTATCGGGGTTCTGATTCTCAATTACACAGAGAAACGCTGGCCAGATATTCAGGAGGCACTTATCGGTAGCCTGTTTGTACTTGCTTCCAGTGCCAGTATTCTACTGTTGGCGAGAAATCCCCATGGTGGAGAGCAGTTAAAAGAATTACTGATTGGGCAGATACTGTGGGTGAGTTATGAACAGATTATTCCAGTGCTAATTTTATATGCATTCACACTGATCATCTGGTTCAGGTTTTCCCGTCATGCATCACCGATTCACTTCTATATAATTTTTGCCATCACCATTACAGCATCGGTACAACTGGTTGGTATTTACCTGGTGTTTGCAAGCCTGATTATTCCGGCGCTAGCAATTCGCAACATGAAAAGCCATGCACTGGCGACAGGTTATTTAATTGGGGGTATCGGTTACTTTGCAGGTCTCGTGTTTTCTCTGCTTGTTGATCTGCCGACGGGTGCTGTGATTGTTTTCACCCTGGCTATTGCAGCAGCGATGATCGCTGGAGTATTAAACAGAAAAACAGGTATTTCAGTTTAATTTATTGCTTAATTTATTACTGCAAGAAGTTTTCAATAATTGTGAGCAGATTGTTTTTGCTCAAATAGTAATGGTACCAGAGGCCGGACTCGAACCGGCACGCTTTTAAGGGCGGGGGATTTTGAATCCCCTGTGTCTACCAATTTCACCACTCTGGCATAGCTTGGAATTATCCCTTTTTTAAAACAGTTCTACATCCTGTAAAACACAGGGGATCCATGTTGTTTTTGAATCCCA
>JBFHVK010000511.1:0-1613 GCA_041589615.1 Gammaproteobacteria bacterium
CCTTCAATCTTATCGAACGTCTTGCGTATATCTGCGGCAATTGTACGCGGCGACTGGCCCAACGCAACGCCTTGGCCGAGAACAAAGCCAAGGTCGCTTGACGCCTGACCTGCGAAACCTCGCATATCTTCAAACGCCCTTGCTGCTATAACCTCAAAGCGCCTGGTGTACGCCGTTGACGCAAGCAGGCCGTCTAAGTCCATCACTGCGGCAATATCTGGCGCTGCTGACTCTGCTATGGTCTTGAGGCGGGTGAAAGCCTTGGTTGTACCATCTTGCCATGCTTTGCCTATGTACTCGTTCATGAACCAACTTGTCGCGTAATCATCCAGCTCCAACGCCTTGCATATGATGTATTCAATCTCGTCGGTAAGAGTCGTTAGCCGTTGCGGGTCAATTTGATACTGGTAGCTGGCTTTGTTGACCGTTACAGACTCAACAGGGATACGGTTAAGCACATCGATTACAGCGTCGCGAGTTGAGCGCACACGGCGGCTTATCTCGGCTTTTGCGCGTAGGCGATTGCCAGCCTGTCCGGTCGGGTCTTTCTCTGTTCGTGTTGGGGTTATTTTTGTGGCCATAACTCACTGGTCGGATGTGTTTATTGCAAATAGTGTACTACACTGCGTATGAATTGGCTAATGTGAGGGGCAAGCAATGATCGACTTGATAGGCAAAAGCATACAAATAGTGGCGGACGATTACGACCTTCGCCGCTTTGGATGCAACGAAAAAATAGTGCATGGAGGGTTTTACAAAATTGGCAAGGTGGTAAATATTAATGGCAAGGAGCTCTATGCGTTAAGCGGCCTCTTGGATGGGGAGCTAGTAAAGAGCGATATGTTCATCAAAAAAAACAACCCCGAAGAAGACGACCTTGTCGAGCTCGCCGCATTACGCAGAGAGCTGTCTCGTTGCAATTGTTCGGGAAGTTCATGTGGCTCTAGCGACGAAAACAGCAATATTGCAATACTCGGCGCATTGTCAAGTTCCATTTTTTAACATAGGGTGGTAAGCGATGAGCATCGTAAGGTATATACTAAAGGGTGAGCTACCAAAGGAAGGTCAAGTTGTTTATTGTGACAATGGTGAGTTCAGCCCAGATAGAGCGGTTTATAGGGATGGTGAGTTTATTGGCGGCGGGGAGTACCCCGTCCCATCTTACAAAATGAGTAACGCATCAAAGTGGTTTGACTTGAAAGATTATAGTGACTTTCATAGGTGCAAAGGAATAAGCTGCTACTCAATTAGCTTTGATGTTGCTGAGGGTATTGACATAAAATAGGGCGCTAAGCGCCCTCATCTTCCCCGATATCTTCCCCGCCTTCCAAGTCCTCAAGCTCTTCAAGCTTCTCAAAGCCGCTAATATCTCGCATTTCGTTGGGCTTGAATATCTCTTGCATCATATCTTTGTTGACCTTGGCCATGCGTTCAGTAAGAGACAATCTAGCATCATCACTCGGAGCCATAAGGTCGTCCCACTCGACAATCTTGCCGCGACCATCATAGTCAGTATGCACAGTTAGCCAATCAAGCAAGTCTCGTATCTGCATTGATAGGTAGTTTTCACGGCGTGACTGCGCTGTCTGTTTATCCAAGCTGCTGTCTTGGTC
>JBFHVK010000512.1:0-1612 GCA_041589615.1 Gammaproteobacteria bacterium
AGTAGTTTGCTGGGGCTATTGGCATGGAGCTGGCTGAATAATATTGTTAATGTGGCTACTCAGGTGTCAATTGACTGTCCTTTACAGCAGGTAAAACAGACCGAAGCTCGTTATGTGCTTGATGTGCTTATGCATCGCTTGAATCCCTCATTGATAAAAAATATACCTGCCAGTGCCCTGAAAAAACCTGCAATACCAGTCTCTGCAATACTTGTTGTGAATTTCATGGTTAATGATAGTGAAGTTCCTGACATAGAAGAAGATGATGACCCCTTAAGTTATGGTTACGACCAGCAGAACCTTCTGGTTCATTGTGAAATACTCGAAGTTGATAGTTGGGGAGAAGTCCATACACATTCCTATAATGGGAATTCTGCTGCTTTAAAATGTATATGTGAATGGACTCATCAGGCACCGATTGGTACTCGGAATAAGCCTGAGCCTGTTTACTTCAGTGGATATGGGCCTGGCAATAGTACATATATGGCTCAGCGTATTCAGCAGGTGTATGAGAATATGCTCGAATATTTTTATGATTCAGGGTGTTTCGATGGTCGTTTTATTGTTTTGCTGGCATCAAATTACTATGTAATAACAGCAAATGACGGGCAGCTTACGAGTAAGAAGATAGGTGATGTTTCTACTATGTTCAGGTTTCTTGAATCACCACTAGCGGAGTTTCAGAGCACAGAGTTTGAGCGCCTTGCATATACCGAACATCCATTAAAGGAAATATACCGGCAGAATAAGCCGAATGTTGTACAGGTTTTCTTCCAGGTTATTAATCGAACATGTTATAGCTGGGTGCTGGATGAGAAAGGCAGTCTATTCAAGGATATTGAAACAACATTTAATAGGCATAGTTATCTTGGCCACTGGTTGAACCTTTATAAAAATATCTCTGAACGACTTAAGAAGATTAGCTATCAGGAACGTGAATTACCTTCCCTGGAAATTATGCAGGTCAGTTTAAATCGTCTTGGTGCTTACCAGTTTGAACAGATTAATAGTGGAGATATCCTGGATGATATAAACTTTTTTCAGCTCGGTATGTCTATTGTAGGTCATGCAGATGGCGACCAGTTGAGTCTCAGCTGTGATGGACGGAAATATGATTTTGCAAGCCTGCAACAGGCTGTGATACCAGAATGTGTAAAAGATATTAAAGCTGTTATGCGAAGGCGTGGCTGGAGTCCAGTCTATGTAACTGATATTGATGTGCCACTCAGGCTATATAATGTAAGTCAGCGTGATGATATTCAGGTGAGTCATATTCTAAAATTCAAACGCAGTTTTGAGAGGCGAATACGCAAGCTGCTTGTGTTGTAATTTGTTAGTTAATAGACGCATATGAATGTTTTAAAAAGAAAACGCGAATGAACGCAAATTTACGCAAATGGATTTGATTAATCGGTATCTTGTTTGTGGATGTCAAACGCAGGAATTTTGGTGAATGTCCTGTTAAGCAGGATATACCTGGATAAGGTATATTTTAAAATATTAATGTGATCTAGAGAGCCTAAAACATAAACTACTTGCACTGTAGCTTGTGTTTAACGTAATTAGTTTTACTGGTTTCAAGTGCCCCGAAACGGACGTTTAGAAGCTAAAG
>JBFHVK010000513.1:0-1607 GCA_041589615.1 Gammaproteobacteria bacterium
AGCTAATCAGGAGAGGTTTAAATGTTTTCAATAGCAGGCTTTTTGTCTGGGTTTAAAGTGTTCAGGTGAAGCGCATGGATAAGTCAATTGATTTGATGTCCTTTGTAAGGTCTCCACTTGAAATGAAATTTACACCTGTTTCTGCAATGGCCTTTATAGTTTGAAGAGTGACATTGCCGGATGCTTCAAGTTCGGTTTTGTTATTAGTTAGCTGTACAGCTTCACGCATAAGATCCAGGTCGAAATTATCGAGCATAATACGTTCTACATTGGCATCTAGTGCCTGCTGTAATTCATTTATATTTTCAACTTCGACCTCTACCATTAGCTCTGGGCTATTGAAACGAGCAGCCTGTACTGCTTCATTAATGCCGCCAGCTGCCAGTATATGATTCTCTTTTATTAGAATGGCATCGTATAAACCAACACGGTGATTAAAACATCCGCCACAGCTGACGGCATATTTCTGTGCAAGACGAAGACCAGGAATGGTTTTACGGGTATCCAGAATTTTTACGTTCAGGCCTTTTACGGCTTTTGCATATTCAGCGGCACGTGTAGCTGTGCCTGAAAGTGTCTGTAAAAAATTAAGTGCGCTGCGTTCGCCCGTGAGTAATGCCCTGGTAGAACCGCTTAGTGTGCAAATTTGCTGGTTTGCTTCAAGTTGATCGCCGTCGTCTGCATCCCACTCAATAAATATTTGCGGATCGAGTTGAGCAAATACTTCTTCGAACCAGTCTACTCCGCATAGAATTGCCGGTTCACGTGTAATAACAGTAGCGAGGCTAAAGTCATCTTCAGGAATGAGTTTTGCTGTAACATCTCCATTGCCAACATCTTCGTTGAGGGCTCCGTGTACGCTTTCTTCAATATAACTATGTGGAATTTGCATTTTACTTCAGCTATCTGTTGGCATTGGTGTGTAAGTTTAAGTGAAAAATAAAATTTAAAACAGCCAAAACTGGAATGTTAGTTCTGGGCCAGGCGCATGCCAGCAAAAATATGACGCTGGTGTGGCTGGTAGAAATTACGAAATGAGGCTCGTTTTATGTCGGGGCGGGTATACTGGCTTGCACCCCTGAGCACATAGTGATTACCATCGAACCAGGGTGCTGAGTATTCCAGATAGGGGAAAGCTTCATAGCCATCATAGGCATAGAAAGTATTATTGCACCATTCCCAGGTGCAGGCAGTGTCTGTTAGTAATTTCTTGCGAACGGCTGTTTCCCATTCGTGTTCATGAGGAAGGCGTGCTTCTGCAAAATTTGCGAAAGCTTCAGCTTCATAATAGCTAAGCCCATGTACCGGGGTGTTACCCTGTAAGGTATATGCGCCATCATGATTAAGGCCATACCATTGATGTAGTTTGTTCTGGGCCCAGTGATCTGGATGTGAGATATTGTTTTCAGTTTTCCATTGCCAGCCCGGTTCGCTCCATAGTTCCCTGTTCTGATAGCCATTATCAAGAATAAAATTAAGAAACTCACTATTATTAACCGGCGTAGTCGAGATAGAAAAGGCATCAAGCTTCGTATGATGAGCCGGTAACTCGTTGTCATATGAATAAGGCATTGCTCCGCCAACCTCATATTGGGCTCCAGGCAGGC
>JBFHVK010000514.1:0-1597 GCA_041589615.1 Gammaproteobacteria bacterium
CGCAGAGTCACCGAGTAAAGCTCAATGAGTAAACAGCTTGGTGAAAATGAAAGCAGTGAGCAGGAGCTTGGCTTTATCGGTCATCTGATGGAGCTTAGAGATCGCCTGTTACGTAGTGTGCTGGCGGTGATCTTTGTTTTCCTGTTTGCATTCCCTTTTGCGAATGATATATATCACCTACTGGCACTGCCACTGGTAAATAATCTGCCCGAAGGTGGTAGTATGATAGCTACCGGTGTTATATCTCCTTTTTTAACGCCGATTAAGCTGGCATTTATTTCATCTATTTTTGTCGCATTTCCCTATCTTATGTTTGAGGCATGGGCGTTTATCGCTCCAGGTCTTTACAAACATGAAAAAAAACTGGCTCTACCTCTAATTGTTTCGAGTGCAATTTTATTTTACGTAGGTATCCTGTTTGCATATTTCATTGTGTTGCCCAATGTATTTGTATTTATGATGTCTATGGCGATAGATGGTGTAAATCACGCACCTGATATAACCTATTATCTCGACTTTGCATTAAAGCTGTTTTTTGCATTTGGGATTGCATTCGAAGTCCCAATTGCAACGATTCTACTGGTTATAGGTGGAGTAACCACTCCGCAAAGCCTGTCTGAAAAACGCCCTTATATTATTGTTGGGGCATTTATCTTTGGAATGCTGTTAACACCACCAGACCCTGCTTCGCAGGTTATGCTTGCCATTCCAATGTGGCTTCTGTTTGAGCTAGGTTTGCTATTATCAAGAATGATAAAAAAACCGGATGCTGAAGAAGATGAATATCGTCCGATGACTGAAGATGATATGGAAGCTGAGCTCGATAAAATCGAGGCCGAAGAAGATAACTCACCAAAGCTGTAGCACAATTTATTCTAATTGAGCTGGTTTAAGGCTCGAGAGGTAAGGTGTTCGGTATGATCAGAATTGTTCAATTAATGTTGCTAGTATTGTTCTCGCAACAGTCTGTATTTGCTGTACCTGTTTCAGCAGATGATATCTCCAGTTATGTGCGCATGCATGCCAATGATGCCGTTAAATGGCAACAATGGGATGAGTCGGTTTTACAGCAAGCTCAAAAAGAAAATAAACTCATTTTAATATCCAGTGGATATTATGCCTGTCACTGGTGCCATGTAATGCGCAGGGAAAGCTTCAACGATGCTGAAGTGGCAAAAATAATAAATAATCACTTTATACCTGTGAAAATCGACCGTGAACTACAGCCCGTACTCGATGATTATCTTATGGGATTTATGAAAAACACCCAGGGGTATGGTGGCTGGCCACTAAATATCTTCATAACACCCCAGGGCTTTCCGCTCACCGGACTGGTGTATCTGCCAAAAAAAGATTTTATAAAAGTGTTGAATAATCTTAAAAATAAATGGCAGCTGGAGCAGGCTAAACTGGAAGAGATAGCTCGAGAAGCATTCAACTATACTGAGATGCTGAATGCGCAGCAGATATATGTGACGCATCAGGAATTATCAGATGCACTTGAGCAGGAAGTGAAAAACAGTATGGATGAGCTTGAAGGTGGATTTGGTATGCGAGCAAAATTTCCCATGCCACACCTTATGTTGTCGTTACTTGA
>JBFHVK010000515.1:0-1596 GCA_041589615.1 Gammaproteobacteria bacterium
CGCGAAGCACAGGAATTACTGTTAAGTGTCATCGCACTTGCCGGCCTGTTCTATACCTTTGTATTCTGGCTAGCCTGTGTCTTCAGAAAGCAGTTTTTCCAGGAACCTACCAGTCAACTTTAAACCGGTTATTAATGATGTGTTTCAGCTGTTATTTATATAATTGCTGAATGCACTCTTACATAACCAGTTTAAAACATCATCAGGCTGAACTCAGCCAGTGCTCACTATGTAGAGACATGCAGGGGCCGCCGGTTTTCGGCGAGCCCTGTATATCACCTGTGATGCTGATTGGCCAGGCGCCAGGATTCAAGGAAATCGAAGTCCATCAACCATTTGCATGGACTGCAGGCAAGACCCTGTTTAAATGGTTCCAACAGATCGGTTTTGAGGAGGAATGGTTTCGCAAACACGTCTATATGTCGGCTGTCTGTCGCTGCTTTCCGGGAAAACTCAAAAATGGCATCCCTCTGAAAAACGGTGACCGCGTTCCTACGAAAGATGAAATAAGCAATTGTCATCAATGGCTCAGTAGAGAAATTGAAATCATACAGCCCGAGTTGATAATTCCTGTCGGTAAGCTGGCCATCTCTCAATTCCTCACGGTAAATAAACTGAATGAAGTTATTGGCCAAAGCCACAATCCCTCCCAGGCAACGCCCTGTACGATTTTTAAAACACCTGCAAACTGCACAGTCATTCCTCTGCCCCACCCGTCCGGTGCTTCCACCTGGCCACGCACTGAGCCTGGTAAGAGTTTGACATCAGAGGCGTTAAAACTTATCCAGTTACACCCGGCATGGAAAAAAATACGCTGATTATTTGACACATTCCATCTGGCAAATCAAACTCGTGACTTTATAAATCACAGCAAATAACTATGCCCGATCCAAGCCTCTACTGGTATGACTACGAAACCTTTGGTACCGACCCGCGTACAGACCGTATCGCACAGTTTGCCGGGGTTCGAACCGACATGGACTTCAATATTATCGATACACCCATCGATATTCTGTGCAGGGCCACCAATGACATACTGCCGCATCCTGAAGCCTGTCTGGTCACCGGCATCACACCACAGAAAACGCTGCAAAATGGCCTGGTTGAAGCCGAGTTTATTAGCCGCATACATGAAGAGTTTTCCACTGCGAACACCTGTGTAGCGGGTTTCAATAATATTCGTTTCGATGATGAGTTTACCCGTTACAGCCTGTACCGTAATTTTTTCGACCCCTATGCCCGTGAGTGGCAGAATGGCTGCTCACGCTGGGATATTATCGATCTGGTTAGAATAACGCGAGCACTCCGTCCCGAGGGTATAAACTGGCCGGTCGATGAGAATGGTAAACCTACTAACCGGCTGGAATTAATTACACGGGAAAACAACATACAGCACGAAGCCGCACACGATGCACTCTCCGATGTCTATGCAACCATCGCCGTTGCAAAACTCATTCGAGATAAGCAGCCCAGGTTATTCAACTTTGTATTCGAGCATAAAAACAAACAGAAACTTGGCCAGTTACTCAATCTCTATCAACCCCAGGCTGTACTACACACCTCAGGAATGTATCCCGGTGAAGTGTGTAATACCGC
>JBFHVK010000516.1:0-1596 GCA_041589615.1 Gammaproteobacteria bacterium
ACGGTTTCAGGTTCTATTTCACTCCCCTCACAGGGGTTCTTTTCGCCTTTCCCTCACGGTACTGGTTCACTATCGGTCGACAGAGAGTATTTAGCCTTGGAGGATGGTCCCCCCACCTTCAGTCAAGATAACACGTGTCCCGACCTACTCGTTTTCACATCTGATGACCTTTCGCGTACGGGGCTATCACCCTCTATCGCTGCACTTTCCAGAGCATTCCGCTAAGTCATCAAACACTTAAGGGCTAATCCCCGTTCGCTCGCCGCTACTAAGGGAATCTCGGTTGATTTCTTTTCCTACGGGTACTTAGATGTTTCAGTTCTCCGCGTTCGCCTCTACTACCTATGTATTCAGTAGCAGATAGTCATCTTATGATGACTGGGTTTCCCCATTCAGAGATCTCCGGATCAAAGCTTGTTTGCCAACTCCCCGGAGCTTATCGCAGGCTACTACGTCTTTCATCGCCTTCTGTCGCCAAGGCATCCACCGTATGCACTTAGTCACTTGACCATATAACCCCAAAAGGTCTTAACCTTTTAAAGCCATCAGTCTCGCAACTGTGTTTTATTTCATTCGCCTTCAGATTGTGTCAAAAGATACAATCCAAAACGCTTGTGTGACTCAAATTAACCAAATTGTTAAAGAACAGTTCTGAAATATCAGAAACAAAACCTAACTCACATTAAGCTTTGTTTCTAATATCTCTACTAAGACGCAAAAGGAATGGTGGAGCTATCGGACGGTGCGACGATTCGCTCGAACCGCAGACCTTGCCGCTTTCCACGCAACCACTGAGTAAATGGTGGAGCTATGCGGGATCGAACCGCAGACCTCTTGAATGCAAATCAAGCGCTCTCCCAGCTGAGCTATAGCCCCATACTTTTTTAATAAGCATAATTAATTTCTTGTTAATCAAGGCGTCGGATTGCGAAGCTTATTAGCAATAAGCGAGCAATTTGACAACGCGGAGTAACGAGAAATTGGTAGGTCTGGGCAGACTTGAACTGCCGACCTCACCCTTATCAGGGGTGCGCTCTAACCAGCTGAGCTACAGACCTATTATTCAGTCCAATATTCGATGCGGCAGAACTGCCGACCTCACCCGCTCTCTACCTTAATATCAGGGGAGCGCGCTCTGGCCATCAAATCTCAGACCTATTTCATACTTATTCATAGGTCGTCGCTCTAAGTCGCTTACGACCCATTCAGCGTCTTACTTTCGATGAAATAATCTGTGTGAACACTCAAAGACATGTGTCAATCGGTAAGGAGGTGATCCAGCCGCAGGTTCCCCTACGGCTACCTTGTTACGACTTCACCCCAGTCACCAGTCATACCATGGGCGGCTGCCTCCCTTGCGGGTTGGCGCACCGACTTCCGGTACAGCTGGCTTCCATGGTGTGACGGGCGGTGTGTACAAGGCCCGGGAACGTATTCACCGCGGCATGCTGATCCGCGATTACTAGCGATTCCGACTTCATGGAGTCGAGTTGCAGACTCCAATCCGGACTACGAACAGCTTTAAGGGATTCGCTTACTCTCGCGAGTTCGCAACCCTCTGTACTGCCCATTGTAGCACGTGTGTAGCCCATCCCG
>JBFHVK010000517.1:0-1581 GCA_041589615.1 Gammaproteobacteria bacterium
CATGCTGCGACGAAATACGTCGTAGCTGGCACGAGCATAACCCAGATCGCGGTCACGTGTAGCTTTTGCAACGAACTTAGCGGGAAGTGCGAAGTGGAAGTGGTCCCAACGACCCGCATGATGCGTATCGAAGTTATGGTCTACGCCGAGATTCTTTTCGAAATGGCGGTAGATATTATCAATGGGTTGTGATTTCACATAAGCGGAAAGCGCTTTAGCCACAGTTTGATAAGGCTCAGGTACGTCGACATCCCATATAGAAATCATACCGAGGTCTTTATCGATGGCTACGACGTTGCCACCATGGCGAATAAACTGCTTGCAACATTGACAGTCGTGTTCAGTGCGTTCACGATAAATCGGGTTAGTACCTTCGGGGAAGCTGGCGAGGTACATATCCCAGACGTCGTCTTTTGGCACTTGTGTGGTAAATAGATTGTAGCGTGCGCTGAGTTCTTCGAACTTAGCGTGTACAGCTTCTTTGAAGTTGAGGAATTGACTCATTGTTAAGCTCCGGTTTGGGTTGGTAATTTGATTTCCTGGTCAAGGATCGCCAATAGCTGTTCTGCAGCTTGGCGCGCTGCATATGCATAGTCATCGCCGAGGTCCTCGGTGCTAAAGACTAAGGACTGAGCGCCAAGATGGAGGATGATGTTCTTATCACCGCGTGTATCGGCTTCGCGTGTGGTCCAAAGGTTGATATCTTCACCGTCCCAGTCATGGAACTTTGTCACGTTTGTTTTCACATTGACGAGTGCGTACTTGCGAGAGATTTGGATTTTATTTTGCATATTGAAGTTTCCGTTTTAACCGGATTAGGTAACGCAGTTCTTTGAACGCAAGCGGTTTTAACTCTGGGTAGTTAATTACTGTATAACTTTGACCGTATTCGTATTCTTCATGGACAGTGAGGGCATAATCAGTATGTGGTGTTTCCTCGCAATATTGCGCGCCTGTATCGTTTGCGATGGGGCAGTTTAAACAGTCATTTCCATAGAAGAGCTGGCATAACGGACAGTTCTCAGTGCCATTGTCCTGGTCGAGGCCGCGAAAGATTTTCTCCCATTTCAAGATAGATCCGTTGAGCGCTGACATAGTTACTTTAGATAGATGTTCGTTCATTGTTGTTGGCCCATGGTCAGAGTTTTAAGGTCGCGAATCGCGCTTTCCATTTTTCTGATGTCACGTTCGTAGAGGGCCCGTTCGAGCTCGAATAATCGATTGCGAAACTCTCCATATATCATCTGTCGCGCCTGCTCGATGACATTTTTTGTCATGGGCTTGAAATCGCGTTTATCGCACTGAGTGCGGATGACAAACTTGGTTTCAAAGACGTATTCACGAAGGAGGCTATACGGGATTGGATTAGGCTCCATCCGTAATGTGGCATCTATATGTTCGAAGGTGGGGTCAGGTAGTACATGTTTACCTGTCCATTTGCCTTCGATGTAATCAAGGAGTTTACTCATGTTATGGTGCCCCTTCTAAATAGCGGTATGCACTGTGGTACTTTTGAATACGCTCGAGGTCTTTTTGCGTCATAACACCTTTGAGACGTAATACTTGCATGTTGTGTTTCAG
>JBFHVK010000518.1:0-1580 GCA_041589615.1 Gammaproteobacteria bacterium
CCAACCGTACACGTGGGTGCTGCAATTATGTTTTCGTTACGGCATTTTGTACGCTTTCGTCTATATGATATGGAGCGGGTTTTAATTATCGCGGGTGGTGCAGCCGGTGTTGCTGCAGCATTTAATACACCCCTTGCCGGAATCGTATTTGCGATAGAGGAACTCAGTCGTTCATTTGAAGTGAGAACTCGCGGGCTAATGCTGGCCGCTGTTATGGTGGCCGCGATTACGGCAATCGCGATTCTCGGCGACTACACCTATTTTGGTAAAACCAGTGCTACGATTGAATTGAGTGACGCGGTAGTACCCGTTCTTGTCTGCGGTATTTTCTGTGGCTTGCTCGGTGGTATTTTCAGTTTGATGCTAATTCATGGTAATCGCTGGATTGCGCCTTATAGAAATAATAATCCCTATGTGATTGCTGCACTCTGTGGCCTGGGAATTGCCATTATTGGTTATTACTCCGGACACCTAAGTTATGGTAATGGCTATGAAGAAGCTAAATCATTAATGAATAACAGTGGTGAGATTGCCGCAGATTATGGTTACTTCAAATTACTTGCAACGGTGGTTTCCTATCTAAGTGGTATACCCGGTGGTATTTTTGCGCCCTCACTGGCAACCGGTGCGGGTATCGGTGCACATATTGCCGAGTGGCTTGTGAACTACCCATATGGTGCCATTATCCTGTTTGCGATGGTGGGCTATTTTGCTGGTGTGGTACAGGCGCCTATTACAGCGTTTGTGATTGTGATTGAAATGACTGATCAGCATCAGTTAATCGTGCCATTAATGGTGACGGCATTTCTGGCGACCGGTATTTCAAAATCAGTATGTAAAACACCAATTTACGGTACGTTGGCGGATAACTTCTTACCTGACGATAAAAAAATGTATGCAAATAAGAAAAAAGATTAATCTCTAACCGGTTTAATTCCCAGCGTTCTTGACGATAGATTGCTGCCGTTATTTGTGATGATTACTATACGGTCATTCGGGCTGTCTATAGTTTCAACAAAGGCAACACCGGTATGTGTGCCGTTAAACTTGTCGCAATTGCTCACATCCATAGTTACAGTGTATTCATTTGCCAAAGTATTGATTGGGCTAAGTAATCCATTACTTATTTCGCAGCTATTCGCATTAATCGCCGTGAAGCTATTGTCCGCTAATATTGTGAAGCTCCAGGTTTCATGATTTGGGTAGAAGTAATCATCAAGATTATCGTCAGTCCATGTGCCAGTCAGGTCTATAGTTTCTGAAGGAATACTGTATGCAGAAGTTGAGTTGAATGACAAGCTGCCATTGATCTCTCGTTCAGGGTTGCTGAAAGTCACTGTTAGAACATTGTCCTTTTTTGAAATATTAAAATCTACGGTGTCTATGTAAGTGAAAGCTTTGAAATATTTACCGGTTTTTGTGTCGGGATCGAGAAAAAAAGCCTTGAAGTCGCTTGTCAGTATAGCTAGCTTGCTATCACTGGTGACGAGTGCTGTTGATTTATCAAAAATAAATGGTTTGCCGGAGCTGGTTGTTACAGTCTGAATATTACCGTTTGAATACGTGCCCTTGCTTGTGGA
>JBFHVK010000519.1:0-1577 GCA_041589615.1 Gammaproteobacteria bacterium
GCACTGGGCTGGCAGAATCAGTAAAGCGCTCGACGAGCATCGTATGGTGCTATTCCAGCAGCCAGTGGTCGATATTCGTAATGGTGAAAATGCCAGTACGCACTGCGAAGTGCTGATACGCATGAAAGATGAAGAAAACGACATCATCTCACCTGATGCCTTTATACCGGCTGCCGAGCGCTACAACCTGATGCCAAAGCTGGATAGATGGGTCATCAGTGAAGTGTTCCGCACCATGCAGAACAAGGGGTGTTCGGGGCATGGCAAAATCGTCGCGATAAATCTTTCCGGAACATCACTGGCGGATGAGCAGTTACTTGAGCATGTGCTGGGTGAAGCCGAAAACTTCAAAATTGATTTGTCCCGGGTCTGCTTTGAAATAACCGAAACTGCAGCTATCAGCAATCTGTCGCGGGCAACTCACCTGATAAAGGAGCTCAAATCCCGTGGCTGCAAGTTTTCCCTGGATGATTTTGGCAGTGGACTCAGCTCATTTAATTATCTGAAGAACCTGCCAGTGGATTACATCAAGATCGATGGCTCATTTGTTGTGGATATGCTGAATGACCCGATTGACAGGGCCATGGTAGAAGCGATTATTCGGATCGGCCATGTGATGGAAGTAAAGATTGTTGCTGAATGGGTGGAAAATGAGGAAACGCTAATATTGTTAAAGCAGATGGGGGTGGATTTTGCACAGGGTTACCACCTGGGTATACCTGAACAGGTTATTACTGGCTAGCGATAAATTTTTCACGATCAATAATCTCTATAAGTATTTCATTATATAAAATTAAATATTTTGCCTGTTAATTCAAATGGGTGATGCGCATAAAGTATAATTTCAGGATGATTGTGTGTGGTGTGCAACAGACTTGAGACAAATCAGGCAATCACCCGCCTAAAGCGTTGAAAATCTTTGCATCACAGGGGCAGATTGCCTATTATGGAGCGCTCTTTATATGGATTTATATTAGTGAATACTAAATGAAAGACTTAAATATAACTAGATTACAGGTGATTTATAAAAGCCTGATATTATTTACAATTTCCAGCATTTTCAGTTTTGCTCTAGCGACTAAACCGCAACCTGGTATCCCTGCGTACCAGATAGGGCCGGGCGATGTGCTGAATATCTCTGTATGGAAAGAAGAAGGCCTGCAGCAGGAAGTGCTGATTCGTCCGGATGGTGGTATGAGCTTCCCTCTGGCGGGTGATGTCATGGCAGGTGGTAAAAGTGTTGCCGAGTTACAGGCAGTACTAACCAATAAAATCAAACGCTACATTCCCGACCCTGTTGTAACCGTCTCTGTTCGTCAAATCCAGAATAATAAAATCTTTGTTGTTGGCAAGGTTAATCGCCCGGGCGAATTTGTTGCCACTCATTACGTAGATGTCATGCAGGCGCTCGCCATGGCGGGTGGACTAAATGCCTATGCAAGTTCAAATAATATAAAAATACTACGTCGCATAGATGGCAAAGTTCGCAGTATGGAATTTGAGTACGACGACGTCGCCAGTGGCAGCCAGCTGCAGCAGAATATTTTGCTTAAAAGTGGTGATGTTGTTGTTGTGCC